>NZ_CAAAFR010000061.1:0-7308 GCF_900634745.1 Protofrankia symbiont of Coriaria ruscifolia | reverse complement strand
TCCCCGCGCCGCCGGGGCACTCAGGTACCCGGGAAACAACACGCGGCCGAGAAGGGTCGGTTGTGTCGAGCGGAGGAAGGACCCGCGGGAGCGGGGTACCCGGGGAGCGGGGTACGCGGGGAGGACGGCGGGGCCGCCGGGGAGGCGGCCCTGCCATCGGCTATTTCTTCTGCAGATAATCCCGCGTCGATTCGGCGAGCAGCACGGCCGCGCCGATCACGAACGCGAGAAAGACCAGCGCGGCTTCCCAGTGGCCGCCGGAGGCCAGCACGATCACCGACAGGACGGCCAGTACCGGCAGCACGTGCTGGGCCCATCGTCTGCGCAGCAGCAGGGCCACGACCGCGGCCAGGACGGCGATGCCGACGCCCAGCGCGAGCAGGTCCTGCGGCTGCACCGTTGCGGTTGTGCGTACTGTGCCCTCACCCAACTGGTCGCGCAGTTCCTGCGCGGTCTGCTGGTCGGGGTCGTTGCCCAGCGCGTCCATTCCTGCCCACAACGCGAGAAAGCCCACCACCGACCAGCAGACGACGGACACGCCGAGCGCCGCTGGGAAACCACTGGGCCTGCTGGCCACCGCGTTCCTTCCGGTGTCCTCGCCCGCCCTCGTCACGATGCTTTCCGCTGTCGTCTGCCGGGGGGTCTCGTCAGCGCTCTCAGGGCCTGGACGGGGCCGTGCGGACGGGGTGCCGCGGTGCCGGGGTGAAGTTGCCATTACTGCTCCCTTCCTCTGCCGCGCAACGAAAGTAACAGCTGATCGGGGTGCGGAACCGGGTGAAGTATTCCCATCGAGGGATCGAAACACCCCGTACGAGCGATGAGGCCTGCGCCGGGTCGCAATAGTTTCTGTGTTCCAGTACACAACACGGACTGCCGATTCCGCCCGCATCTTCCACCGTATCCGACAGGAGAAAGACCATGGCCTTCTTCGCTAATGCCGATGAAATGGACAAGTACATCGGCGAGATGTTCCGACTGGCCGGCGACCACCCTGAGGTCGGCGACAAGATGAAGGCCGCGAACATCGTCATGCGGGTCGAGTACTCCGACCCGGACTGCGTGGTGACCGTCGCCTTCCAGGACCCGATACGCGTCGAATCCGGCGAGACCGGCCTGGTACCGGACATCACCCTGATCATACGCGCCGACATCGCGAACCAGTTCTGGCGCGGGGAGTACAACCTGGCTGTCGGCCTGGCCAAGGGACAGATCAAGGCCAAGGGGCCGATCAACAAGATCCTCAAGCTGGTACCGCTGACCAAGCCACTGTTCCCCGTCTACCGCGACCTTGTCAAGGACAAGGATGCGGCTTCCTGAGTCAGGAAGGCGAGAACCGACGATGACAGCCAAGCAGCACAGCCGGATCCTCGGCTACATCACCTCTGGGGTCGAGCAGGGCGCGACACCGGCCTGCGGCGGCGGTGTCCCCGGGGGCGAACGGTTCGAGCGCGGGCACTGGATCGAGCCGACCATCTTCACCGGGGTCCGCAACGACATGCGCATCGCACGTGAGGAGATCTTCGGTCCGGTGCTGTCGGTGATCACTTACCGTACCGACGAAGAGGCGATCGCGATCGCCAACGACACCAGCTACGGGCTCGCCTCCTCGCTGTGGAGCGGGGACAACGACCGCGCTGACCATCGCGAACGAGATCGAGGCCGGTTCGCTCTGGATCAACGACGCCCACCAGAGGTGCCCTTCGGCGGCTACAAGAACAGCGGTCTCGGCCGGGAGTTCGGTCCGGACGCGCTCGATGAGTACACCGAGACCAAGAATGTTCACCTCGACCTCTCCGGCCGTCGCGGCCGCAGGCCGTACGACGTCCTGCTCAGCCATGCCGGCTAAAGCGCCCGGGTCACTGAATCACTTCATTCTCTGGAGAATCCGATGACCGTCGAGATGATCCCGGCCACCGCGGATCACAAACCCGGATACGACGAGATCGACGTCTCGTCGAAGTCCTTCTGGCAACAAACCTCCGAACAGCGGGAAAAGATCTTCGCGTTGCTGCGCGAGCAGCGTCCGGTGTCCTGGCAGCGTCCCGTGGAGGACGCGGTCACCCCCGACCCGGACGATCCCGGTTACTGGGCTGTCGTCAAGCACGCCGACATCGTGCGGGTGAGCAAGGACCACGACACCTTCATCTGAGATCGTCGGCTCCATCGCAGGCAAGGGCCGTATCGAGTTCGTCGCCGAATGCGCGGAGAAACTGCCTGTCCGCATGTTCGGGGATATTTTCGGTGTTCCCGCGCAGCTGCGTCCCACCGTGGCCAAGGCCGCGGCGGACGTGGTGGCTTGGGCCGATCCGGAGATCTTGGGCGATCGCTCGGCTGACGAAGTGCAGGTCGAAGCGTGTACCACCTTGCACGACGTCGCCGAGCAGCTGATCGCCGACCGCCGGAAGAATCCGGGCGAGGACTTGATGACCGCGCTCGTGCAGGCTGAGGTCGACGGGCAGTCCCTGGACGACTTCGAGATCGGCTCCTTCTTCGTGCTGATGGCCGTGGCCGGCACCGACACCACCAAGCACACTGCCAGCCACACGGTGCTCGCCTTCACCAAGTTCCCCGACCGGCGGGACTGGCTGCTGGCGGACTTCGACGGCCGGATCAACCAGGCCGCCGAGGAGTTCGTACGGTACGCCTCGCCGGTGATGACCTTCCGTCGTACCGCGGTCAGGGAGACCGAACTCGGCGGCCAGCGGATCATTCCAGGCGACAAGGTCGTGCTGTTCTACCCGTCGGGCAACTGGGACATTGACGTGTTCGAGGAACCCGACCACTTCAACCTGACCCGCAACCCCAACCCGCATGTCGGTTTCGGTGGCGGAGGTATAGATTTCTGTCTGGGTAACCAGCTCGCGAAGTCGATGCTGCGCGCTGTTCCGCGAGATCCTGACCCGCATACCTGAATTCACCGCCAGCGAACCGGAATATCTCGGCACCAACTTCATGCGTGGCATCAAGCGGATGAAGTTCGAGTTCACACCGGAGAGATGATCGACATGCGTATAGTGGTTGACCGCGGCAGGTGCACCGGCCTGGGTATCTGTGAGTCGATGGCCGAGGACGTGTTCGAGGGGCGGTCTCAAGCGGTCAGTGCGTCAGCTCTGGTAGAAGGGCTGTCTACTGATCGGAGGACTGGGTGCGGGGCCAGGAGCTGAATGGCAGACCTCGTGAGACGTTGGGCTGGCGAAAGCCGGTAGAAATGTTCAACGAGCTGTTGGAACGACATGCGTCGCCATGACCGCTTGATTCCGCCCGTTCACCATCATCTCCGGTGGGGTCAACATCTACCCGCAGGAAATCGAGGACTGTCTCGCCCTGCACCCGAAGGTGCATGATGTCGCGGTGATCGGCGTTCCCGACCCGGAGATGGGTGAGTCGGTGCATGCGGTGGTGCAGCTGCCGTCGGGCGTGGTGCCGAGTGAGGAACTCGCCGAGGAAGGAACTGCACGCCTATGTCCGGGAACGGATCGCCCGATACAAGGCTCCGCGTGGGATTGATTTCGTGGACGAGTTACCGCGTACTGAAACCGGCAAGCTCGTGAAACGGGTCCTGCGTGAGCAGTACTTGTGGGCGGCCAAAGTCGTGTCGTGACGACGCCAGAGGCCGCGCGGGAGGCGGTCCCTGGCGTTGGTCTCGGTATTCAGCCTCGGTATTCGATCGGACTGCTGTTCCCCGGTCTACCGGCATCGCATCAGCGGGCGCTTCTCGTCCGGCCGCGGTTGATTTCTCCCAGCACCTTCCAGGTACGTTGGCGATCCTCGGCGGTGCTCAGACCGGTGCTGGTCACCACGATCTCGGTTGCCCCGGCGTCGAAATAACGGTCCACGGCGGCGGCCAGCGTCTCCTCGTCGCCGATAACCGCCAACTCGGCCGGGTGTTCCAGGCCCTCGCGGGCAAGCACCGCCCGATACGAAGGCGCTGTCGCGTAAGACGCCAGCTGTTTCTCGGCGGATGCCCGTACCTTGTCGACCGCCGCGGTCACAATGCCGGCGAACGCCACGACGATTCGCGGTGCGGGCCGTCCCGCGGCGCGGGCCGCCTCGGCGATCGTTGGCACGATGAACTCGCTGAGCGTCCGAGGACCGGCAAGGTAGGGCAGGGTGCCGTCAGCCAGCTCGCCGGTGACCTTCAACGCCTGTGGTCCCATCGCCGCCACCAGCAGCGGGACCGGCGGCTGCGCCCCAGGCACGGCCGCCGGCATAGGGGGGGAGGCTGTCAACGTCGCGCCGTGCAGGTTGACCGACCCGGAGGACAATAGCGGCCTCAACGCGCTGAGGTACTCACGCAGGTGACGGATAGGCCGATCGAAAGACATGCCGAAGCTTGCGATGAGTCGTGGCGTACCGAGCCCCAGCCCGAGCGTGAACCGTCCATGACTTGCCGCCTGGGCCGTCTGGGCCTGACTCGACACCACGATCGGGTGGCGGGGATAGATGGGCACGACCGAGGTGCCGATGGCGATACCGGGCACGGCGTGACCGATCACGGCGGCTATCGACAGAGCGTCATGGTCGAATCGTTGGGGTAACCAGATCGACGTGAGTCCGGCCTCGCCGGCCTCACGGGCACGAGCGATCAACGTGTCCACCGTGTTGGAGCCAAGATCCGGCCAGTGGGCCGGAAGGGAAATTCCAAGGGTCACAGAGTCTCCAGGCGTCACCAATTGTCCCGGGATTTCCCAGGTCGGGCGTGGTAAACGTTCAGCCTGGTTGCGGAGGGAGAAATATCCGGTCGCCACGCGTGATTCGTTCGCCATGGGTTTGACGCGAAAATAGCGTACACCCGGTCGTAGGTCTGTCGAATTAACGGTGGAAACACCCTTATGTATGATGTTACTTCCGGTTTGACCTCGTGACGTGGCCCTTGACAGTCATGCGCAGCAGGTCGGACGACTGATGATCGCTGATGACGATTGATGAGGTACCGGCAGGCCATGGCCACGTTGCCCGAACGTCCTTGACGTGACGGCGCAGCGACGGCGACGACATGCTCGGCGGACCCGAAGAGAGACCACCTACCCACTGGTCGGGGCGGAGGAGCACCTGCCGTACGACCGGCCGCCGCTGTCCAAGGCATACCTGGAGGCGGGGGAGCCGCTCGTCGTCCGGTTCCGCGACGAGTCCCATCTACGCGAAGATCTTGGTGTCGAGCTGGTGCTCGGTGTGCCGGCGAGCGCGCTGGATACCGGGGCGCGGACCGTCGTGGTGGGGGAGCGCCCGATCGGCTACGACGCGCTTGTCCTCGCCACCGGCGCGCGGGCCCGCCAACTGGTCGTACTGGTACGACAGCCGGATCCAGTTCGTCGGTGTGCCGCAGGCGGACGAGATCAGGGTCGTGTGGGGCAGTGTCGACGAGCACCGGTTCGTCGCCCTCTACCGGCAGGGTGACCGGGTCACCGGCGCGCTCGCCGTCAATGGGCAGAGAGAGATCATGAAGTATCGGATGCAGATCGGGCGGCGCACATCCTGGGAGGAGGCGCTGGAGTTCGCGGCCAAGCGCAACGCGGCCGCGCCAGCGTCTGCGTGAGTGGCCTGCGCCTCGTCGTTGCTGTGGGTCATCCTGTTTGCCGGGGGCTGGAGCGTTGCGGAGCGAACCGCAACGGTGGCCCGGCCGGACGGCCGACAGGCTGCGTTCAGCGGCGAAGCGCGTGCAGCACCATCGACTGCGCCGTGGTGATCAGTGCTTCGAGCGGCCCGCGGTCCGGATTCCACCACTCGGCGGTCCAGTTGAGGGCGCCGAGCACGAGCATACGGGCCAGCGGAGGGTCGACGTCGGGGCGTAGTTGACCGCTGGCCTGTAGGTCGGCCACGAGCCCGCGCCAGATGTCGTTGTAGGCGGACACCTCGGCGAGCGCCCGTCTGCTGATGGCCTCTGGTAGCTGGTTGGCGTTGCGGATGATCGCGTACGAGTAGGCCGAGATCTCCAGCTCGTGACGCAGGTGCGCCTCCACGGCGCCAGCGATCCGTTCGGACGCAGTGGAGTCGGGCGGCAGCGTGGCCAGGACTGCTTCCAGATGTGTCCGCATCGCCGCCGCGCCGACGAACATGACTTCCTCGATGAGGTCCTCACGCGACGGGTAGTAGTAGTAGATCGCCGGCGCCTGCACGCACGCCTGCTCGGCGATGTCCGACAACCGGGTCCCGCTGAAGCCTTTGCGGCTGAGGACCTCCGCAGCCGCGTCCAACAGTCGTTCGCGGGTCCGCGAGGACTTCGACTTGGTCGCCGTCTGCTCATCGTCCTCGACGACGTTTTTTGTCACGGTTCAATAATAGGCCGGACCTGCGCCGGAAGTCACCGGCGGCTGCCGCCGGGGCGTCGCGCAGTCAGGAGCAGTCGGTGGCTGCCGAGGTGGAATGGCGTGCCGTTGGTGTCGCCGTACAGTTCGAGGTCGGCGAATCCGGCTGAGGTTACCAGCCGGGTGACCTCAGCTGCGGTATAGATGTGTTGTACGGATGTTCCGCGGTGTTCTTCCGCGCCTCGGCGGAAGGTGAGTGCGGTGAGCAGACGGCTGTTTGCAGTGTCGTATTCGTTGACCGAGATGCCCTCGACCCCGCCGAAGTGCATCGGGTTCTCCTCCAGCGTCAGGTGCGGGAGCAGCGACTCGGCCACAAAGCCGTAGTCCAGGATCAGAGCGCCTCCCGGCACGACGAGCCCGGCCAGGCCGCCGAGAAGTTTCTCCGTACCGGTGTGTTCCAGATAGCCGAAGCTGTTGCCCATGCACATGGCTACGTCAGCCCGCACGTCAGTGGGCAGGGCCCGCATGTCGCCGAGTCGCAGGTCGACGTCGAGTCGCTCGTCGGCGGCGGCCCTGCGTGCGTATTCGACGGCCTCAGCCGACATGTCCAGCCCGGTGACCCGACAGCCGCGCCGGGCGAATTCGAGAGTGTGCCGGCCGCTGCCGCAGGGCACGTCCAGCACCCGCGAGCCAGGACGTAGCCCGGTCACACGGATAATGAAATCCACCTCGACCGAGGTGAACTCCGGGGGCACGGCTGCCCGCCAGAAGGCGTTGGGCAGCTCGGTGAAGAAGTCCGCGTACCACGCGGACAGAGGGTCCTGCGACATTTCGAGTGCTCCGGATGCATAGGCACGGCGCCCGGCGCCATGCCGGCGAAAGAATGTCCACGAGACCGGGGCACAACAAACAAACACGCATACCCGCACAGCGCCAACCGCTGAAACGGCCGGTGTTGTCATCCGCCCCGGTATGACCGGGCGGTAATCATGGCATCGCCTTGTCTCGCACTCGACCGGGCCTGGCCTAGATTGTTCATGGGGTTGGTGGGGTTCCCCGAGTG
>NZ_CAAAFR010000060.1:2206-15661 GCF_900634745.1 Protofrankia symbiont of Coriaria ruscifolia | reverse complement strand
GCAGTACACTAGAGAGTCGGGCAAGCAGCGCAGATCTGTTGCGGCGGGTACGTCATTTCGTGTCCGGAACTATGATCACGGTCGACTGGTCGTGGTTGAAGGCAAGGCTGGTGCAGGGTCGTCCCGTGGCCCACGGCTGACCGAATCCGCTGTCGTCGATCCGCCAGGACTGTAGGCCGTAAGCATCCAACTTCCGCCTGATCATGTAGTGAAGTACCTTCCGGTCATGGAGCAGCGGGTCAGCTTGATCACACTGGGCGTCGGTGACGTACGGCGCGCTCGGGCGTTTTATGAACGGTTGGGCTGGCAGGGCCAGGAGGTCGAGGAGACCGTGTTCTTTCAGACCGGCGGCATCGTGCTGGTCCTCTGGGGACGTGACAAGCTCGCGCGCGACTGCGGCATCACCGAGGGGCAGACAGGTGGCTTCAGCGGCGTCGCCCTCGCGCACAACGTCCGCTCCAAGGCGGCGGTCGACGACGTCATCGCGGCTGCCGAACGGGCGGGGGCCACGGTCACCCGCCCTCCGGCCGAAACGTTCTACGGCGGCTATGCGGGGGTCTTCACCGACCTCGACGGCCACGCCTGGGAGATTGCGCATAACCCCGGTTTCCCGCTCGCGGCAGACGGTTCGATCACCGTCCCCGGCCTCAGCAACCCATAACTTGTGCTTCTGGGCTGGCGGCTTGACGGCAGACGTCTGCTGCGGCTCCGGATAGATGTCACGGGGATGCGAACGGAGACGGGCTCGGGTTGCGCGACGGTGTTCTGGTCGGAGTTCCCGACGGTGTCGCGAATGGTGTCCCCTTTGGTGACCGGGTTCCCGACGGTGTCCCGGACGGCGTTCTCCCCGGCGATGCGCAGGGCGTTGTCGAGGAAGCGTCCGGCGCAGGCGTGGATGGCGTGGTCAGCGCCTTGGACGGCGGCGTCGCGGACGGCAGCCTGGACGGTACCGCGGACGGCGTCTTGGATGGAGTTCTGGACGGAGTGGCGGATATCGACTGGCATGGCCCGGTCGTCGCCGACACGGAAGGATCGGTCTTCGGCGCGGGCGGCAGTTTCTTGACCTTCTTGGCCGCATACTTCGGCGCGGACTTCACCTGCTGAACATTCTGGATCCGGATACCGTGAACCTCGCCTCCCAGGTTCAGGGTCACGACGTTCTGCTCGGTCGTCATGTCGGACGTACCGTCCAGCAAGAAGCGGAGTTTATCCGCAATATGGATGCCGTACAGGCTGTCCCTTGCCTTGCCGAGGACCGTCCGCCGGACGACGAGCAGGGCGCCGTCCGCCGGAGCTTGAACTTTTTTCGACTCGGATGCCTCGACGGAGAAAATCCCCAGTGGGGTCACGATCTGCCGTGAAGCATTGACGGTGATGCTCCCGTCGCCGGACAGCGTGAACTCGATCGGGAGAAGCGGTGGGTGGTATTTGCCCTGCAGGTCGCAGCCGACGAGGACCAGGGCCAGCACGAGAGCCGACACGATCATTTTCCCAGGACCGAACGACCGATGCATGGCCCGCCCCCCGTGGCGTCAAAATTCGACCACCATCCCCGATGGTCCTCACGGAGAGGACAGCGCACGGACGGCGAAGCCGATGTATCTGTAAGGAATGCGTCACCAAGATTCTTGGAAACCTGTGCCGACACCGCATTCCGACCGTGGACGCAGTCTCAGAAGGGCTTGCGGGCTTTGATCAGGAACCGCGTTGTGTGCGCGACAAAAGGGTCGTCGACCTGAATACTGTCGTGCAGGGCCTTGAGCTGTGGCCGGTACCGGGCGATGGTGAAGTCCGGGACCATCCAGATCACTTTGCGTAGAAAGTAGATCACCGCGCCGACGTCGAAGAACTCGGTGTGCAACGACTCCATCCGCAGGTCGACCACTTCCGGCCCGGCGGTTTTGGCCGAAGCCCTGGCCCTGCCGGGGTGGCGCCTGTGTCGCACCTCGAACGGTTGCGGTCCGAGGACCTGCCGTTCGAGCGGTTCCATCAGCTCGGGGTCAGTGCCGCTGCCAGGCCCGGTGATCCTCGCCCGTACGGGGCGGCGCGGGCCGATGATCTCCGCCTCCGTCTCGACGTCGCGCTGGTCGGCTTCGGCGAGCGCCCGGTACAGCGAGACGACCGACGGGGACTTGCCCGCGTTCTTGCCGGTCTTGATGGTCAGCTTCTTCGCGATCTCGGGGACGGGAACGCCCTTGTCCTTCAGCACGTGGGCGAGAAGAAGGGAGTCGTCGTCGATGACCTTCGGCCGGCCGCCGTGATTGCCCTTGGCTGCGGCGGCGACCCCGGGTAGCGCTGCCCGGTCGCCAGAGCCCGTAGTCCACCCCGTGAATCGTGAAGCGGTGCAGGTGGGTGTCGCTCCAGCCGAACACGGTCTGCAGGATCATATGCAGCTCGGCGATGCTGGTGTGATCGGTGACCAGCAGGCGGCGCCAGATCAGCGGGCTGACCCCCGCCAGCACCACCCGCAGTTGATACACCGCAGGTAACGCAGAGGGCACATTCTCGGTCACGGAAACCATATTCCCGTTACCGTCCCGGATCCTGTGGTCCTTCGTTCGCAAGGGCTGGCCCGCGTGTTCGGCACCGGTACATCGGCTGCATAAGCGGACTTCGTCCGCCGGCACCCGCCCTGCTTACGAGGCATAACCGACCATGCTCGAAGCGTAGCCTCCCACAGTTTTTCCGGTCTCGTCACCGGCCCCCTGCGGCGCCGTTGTGGCGGGCGAACTCTTCCTGGGTGACGTGTTCGGGGCAGTCGACGCGGATGTCGGATGGTCCGAGACGGTAGTCGAAGAAAGCGCAGCGGTGAACTGCGGGTCGGCTGCGGCGGGGTGCGGGTTCGAAATGCCGGCAGGTGGTGCACGCACGGGTCACGCTGATCAGGTGCTCGGCATGCATGCGTTCGAGTACGTCGAGGAGGGTCGCGAGCAGGTGCTCGCCGTCGGGTCGCCCGATTCTGGAGGTTGCCACCTCGACCGGGGCGGTCCATCGGGAGACTGCGTGTGAGATCCGTTGGCCGTCGGCGGTCAGGTATAGCCGGTAGTGGCGCCGGTCGTCGGGGTCCTGCTGGCGGTCTACGAGTCCCTTGCGGCGCAGGGCGGCCACGGCGTCGCTGACGGTGGGATCGGCCACGTCAAGCTCTCGGGCCAACGCGCCGGTTCGGGCCGCCGGGGGTGGTCCCGCGTGGAGGCGGGCAAGGACCCGCAGCTGGGTTGGGGACAGGTCATGCGCCTCGGCCGCACGGCGGGCGAGCACCTGGAACGCCTCGCCGATTCGGTCGAGGGCGGCGACGATCTTTGCGTCGAGTCCGGGGTGGCGCTCCTCGGGGGTGCCGGGTGGCCTCACACGCCTCCTGTCTCCGTGACTCTTCCGGGTTCGCGGTGACCGGTCCCGTCGCCAAGGTCGTGACGGTGGATACCCGGACCTGTGAGTGGACCTTAGCAATCGGATCCGCTTGGATCAGATGGTTAGGAGTCCTTGACGTCTGACCCCGTTTTCAGTCATAGTTCGTCTTGTCGATCGAATTTGTCGATATACCTCGCGGGGCTGGGTTGGCCGCGCCGCGCATGAGCGCCGGCGGGCCGGGTCCAGTCGCGTGCGTTCATCGGGATCGCCGAGGAGACGAGCATGCCGAAGCTTGCCCGCAGTGACTGGTACGACCTGGCCCGCGACACCAACTGGTCGTTCCGCTACGTGTCCGAGCAGGACGTCTTCCCGGAGGAGCTGTCGGGCACCGGGCGGGTCTCGTCCGAGGGGTGGCTGGCCTGGGACGAACCATACAAGATCACCTATCGGGAGTACGTGCACAACCAGGTGACCAAGGACACCACGACGTACTCAGTCAAGAACGCGATCGCCCGCTCGGCGCTGTTCGAGAAGCTCGACCCGGGGTGGAAGTCGGTGATCCTGGCGCACTATGGTGCGATCACGATGCCGGAGTACCTCGCCTCCATCGGTGAGGCGCGGATGGGCCGGTTCGGGCGGGCGGCGGCGTGGCGCAACACGGCGACCTTCGGCACCCTCGACGAGGTCCGACATGGCCAGATCCAGGCGTTCTTCCCCTACGGGCTGATCGGGAAGGAGCCTCGGGCCGACTGGGCGCTCAAGTCGTTTCACACGAACAACTGGATCGTGCTCGCGGTCCGGCAGCTTTTCGACGACATGTTCGTCGCGAACGACGCGCTGTCGATCGCGCTGCAGCTCACCTTCACTCTCGAGACCGGTTTCACGAACCTGCAGTTCCTCGGCATGGCGGCCGACGCGATGAAGGTGGGTGACCTCGAGTTCGGCTCGCTGATCTCCAGCATCCAGACGGACGAGGCCCGCCACGCCCAGCAGGGTGAGCCGACCATCAAGGTCCTCGCCGACAACGGCCAGAAAGACTGGGGCCAGTTCCTCATCGATCACATGTTCTGGCGGTCGTGGCGGGTGTTCGCGCTGCTGACCGGTCTGTCCATGGACTACTACACCCCGCTCGAGCACCGGACGATGTCGTTCAAGGAGTTCATCGAGGAGTGGGTGATCAAGCAGTTCTCCGACCAGTTCCGGGACTTCGGCCTGGAACACCCGTGGTACTGGGAGGAGTTCGTCAGCGAACTCACCTGGTACCACCACGCGATCCACCTCGGAGTGTGGAACTGGCGGCCGACGGTCTGGTGGAACCCGGACGCCGGCGTCTCGGCGGACGAACGGGTGTGGCTGGAGGAGAAGTACCCGGGCTGGAACCGCACGTTCGGCAAATACTGGGACGTCATCGGCGACAACATCCGCTCCGGGAACGTCGAGGCGACGTTCCCGGAGACGCTGCCGTTGGTGTGCAACCTGTGTCAGCTGCCGATCGTGCGCGCCGCCGGCGTCCAGGCCGGTGCGCTGGCCTCGGCCGCGCCGCTGCGCCACACCCATGACGGCCGTGGCTACCTGTTCTGCTCGGAGCCCTGCAAATGGATCTTCACGCAGCGGCCGGAGCGGTTCGCCGGACACCGGTCGCTGGTGGACCGGTTTCTTGCCGGCGCGATCAGCCCGCCCGACCTCGGCGGCGTGCTCGCCTACATGGGACTGTCACCGGCCGAGCAGGGCCAGGACGCCACCGGCTACGCCTGGGCGTTCGCCACGGCGACCGGCCAGGCCGGCGCCAGGGCGGCCCGGCGGTGAGCCCCTGCCAGGCACGAGACTCCGAGGAGACCTGATGGCACTGCTGCCGCTGAGCGCGGTCTTCGAGCACGACTTCGTGTCCCTGCTGGTGGTCGTGGACGACGCCGACACCGTCGAGGTCGTCGGCCGGAAGATCGCCCATCACGTGGTGGGCCGGCGCCTGCCGGCCAGCGACACACCGGTGGGAGTCCGCCACAACGGCCGGGTGCTCGCCCCCGAGACCCGCATCGGCGAGATCGGCGTCGGCCCACTCGACCACGTCGAAGCCTTCTTCCATGAGTAGCACCTCGACTGGTAGCACCTCGATGACTGGTAGCACGTCGATGACTGGCACGCCCGTGGCCTGGACTGACGTCGCCTCTTTGGACGAGCTGTGGGAAGGCGATGTCCTGGAGGTGATCGCGGGGCCCGACCGGGTCCTGGTGGCGCACCTGCCCGGCGGGGTGCTGCGGGCGTACCAGGCCACGTGCCCGCACTCCGAGTTCCCGCTGGTCGACGGAGCCATCGAGGACGGGGTGCTCACCTGCGCCGCGCACCACTGGGAGTTCGACCTGACGACCGGCGAGAGCCTCAACCCGAGCGACTGCCGGCTCTACCGCTTCCCTGTCCGCGCCGCGGGTGAGCGGATCCTCGTGGGGATCCCATCCGACGGTGTACGTCACTACAACCGATGCCGCGGCGGCGCGACCGCCTCATCTGCGGGGGGACGATTCCGATGACCAACGACTCCAGCCGCCTGGTAGGTCCTGTCGTTCGCGGGTTCGACCCGGACATCGTCGACGCGCTGCAGGCCGCGATAGAGAAGGACAATCCCGAGGCGGCGCTGATGGTCGAGGACCGCGGCGGGTACATACGTATCCACGCGCCGCGCTTCCTGCGGGTGACCCGCGCCAGCCTCCAGGAGGCGGCCGGCCGGCCCGTCCCCCTCGCCACCCTCGAACCCGCCCTGGTCGGCTTCGCCGGGCGGATGCGGTACGTGGGCGACGACGAACTCGTCTGGTACCTGGACCGGAAGGACTGAGATGACAACCGCACCCGCGGTGAGGCCTCTGCGCACCTGGAGCGTGCTCGACGGGGCCCGCCGCAAGCCGAACGAGTACGAGACCGTCACCGGCCGCTTCCATTACCACTTCGGACGGCAACCCGCCCCGTTCGACCTCGATCCCGACAGCCCGATCAACCGGTGGTACCTGCGCTACCGCGAAGGCTCGCCGCTACGCGGCGTCGACTGGGAAGCGTTCCGCGACCCCGCTCAACTCAACTACCGCCGCTACATCGCCCTGCAGCACGACCGGGAAATCTACGCCGAAGGCGTCGTCGACCACTTCGAGGCCCTCGACGCAGACGCCGGCCTGAACCCGGCGTGGGTGGGTCTGCTCGGGCGGCTCTACCTGCCCGCCCGTTACCTGTTCCACGTGCTGCAGATCACCAGCCTGTACGTCGGCCAGCTCGGACCCAGCGCCTACGTCACCAACGCCGCGTTCTTCCAGGCCGCCGACGAGCTGCGCGCCCTGCAGTGGGTCGCCTACCGGGCCAAGGCGCTGTCGCTGGTCCACGGCGCAGACCTCGCCGACAGCAAGATCACCCGCCGGTTCTGGGAAGACGACCCGGCCTGGCAACCCGTCCGGGAGACCCTGGAGCGGCTCCTGCTCGCCTACGACTGGGCCGAGGCCTTCACCGTGCTCAACCTCGTCGTCAAACCGGCGCTCGACACGCTACTCAAAACCGCCTTCGCCGACCTCGCGGACGCCAACGGCGACGGCCTCACCGCCCAACTGCTACGCGAGTCCGGCGTCGACAGCTCCCGCAGCCAGGCGTGGAGCGCGGCGGTGGCCCGCCACGCCATCGCCCAACAGCCAGACAACATACTGGTCATCGCCGCCTGGGAAGACACCTGGCGCCCCCGCACCGAGAAGACCGTCGCCGGCCTCGCCGCCCTGTTCACCGACGCCCCGAACCCGGCCACCCCGGCCGAGGTCGCCGCCACCGTCGCCGCGACCACCGCGGCGTTCCGCGCCTCCTGGAGCGGAGAAGCGGAACCCGCCTGATTCCACGGTTCCCAGAGTGCGCGCGAAGACTGCGCGCGAACCCGACGAACACCATGGAAGGACCGATGTCAGTCACCGACGGCTACCTGGCCAACAACGCCGCCTACGCGAAGACCTTCACCGGGCCGCTGCCGCTCCCGCCGTCCAAGCACATCGCCGTCGTCGCCTGCATGGACGCACGGCTCAACGTCTACGCGATCCTCGGCCTCGGCGAGGGGGAGGCCCACGTCATCCGCAACGCCGGCGGCGTCGTTACCGCCGGCGAGATCCGCTCCCTCACGATCAGCCAACGCCTACTCGGCACCAACGAGATCATCCTGATCCACCACACCGACTGTGGCATGCTGACCTTCACCGACGACGCCTTCAAACGCTCGATCCAGGACGAGACCGGGATCAAGCCGGAATGGGCCGCGGAGTCGTTCACCGATCTGGCCGAGGACGTACACCAGTCGATCGCGCGGATCAAGGCGAACCCGTTCATCCCGCATACCGACGCCGTCCGCGGCTTCATCTTTGACGTCGCCACCGGGCTGCTCACCGAAGTCGCATGAGGTCCGGCCGTGTCCGGACCATCAACAGAATATGATCATGTTTGGCTGACGATCGTTTTTTGGACGCTGAGGATGGTCCGGGTGGTGGGCGGCGGCAATTTAGCGGTTAAGCCCCGTTGACTTGTACTGGTACCAGGCTGTCGGTGGGGGTGTTGTTGTTGCCGAGCTGGCCGTAGAGGTTGTCACCCCAGGCCCATGCGGTGCCGTCCGAGCGCAGCGCATATCCGCTGCGTCCACCGCCGGCGATGGCGTTGACCCCGGTGAGCCCGGTGGTGGTGGAGACCGGTACTGGTACGGCGCTGTTGATGGTGGAGTTGTTGCCCAACTCGCCGTCGTGGTTGAAACCCCAGGCCCAGGCGGTGCCGTCGGACCGTAGCGCATATCCGGTGGCGCCGTCCCCGCGGGCGGCGATGGCGCTGACCCCGGTCAGGCCGGAGACCGTCACCGGCACGGAGCTGTCGGTGGTGGTGCCGTTGCCTAGCTGGCCGGGCGCCTGGGAGGCGATGGGCGGTGCAGCAACCCTGTGGCGTCGGCGCAGCGCCATCCGCGGCGGCGGTGACGCCGGTCGGCCGGCCCCCTCGCGCCTACCCCGACCCGGACGAAGCCCGGCGCATCGCAGCCGTAGCACGGGCCCTACTGCTGAACCACAGGGCAGCCACGGTCATCGGCATCCTCACCGACGCAGGCATCCGCACCGTCCTGCTCAAGGGGCCGGTGACCGCACACCGCCTCTACCCCGACCTCCCACGGATGTGGCGCGACACCGACCTGCTCGTCGACCCGTCACGCTTCGCCGACGCCGCGCAGCTCCTCCTCAACCAGGGCTTCCGCCAACTCGATCCCGCGCCCCACGCCCAGACCTTCATCCGCGAAGGCGCCGAAATAGTCGACCTGCACTGGACGCTGCCACTCACGGCAGCCCCACCCGCGCAGGTATGGGCACGGCTACAACCGCACCTCGTCGGCTTCGACCTTCACGGGCACGCCGTCGAAACACTTGACGTGCCCGCCCACGCCTGTCACCTCGCCATCCACGCCGTCCAAAACCCCAGACAGGGACACACAGCGCGGCGCGACCTTGAACGAGCCGTCGCGGTCTTCCCCCTCCCCGTATGGGCCGCTGCGCTGGACGTGGCTCGACTGATCGGGGCCGAGACCCCCCTGACAACCGCGCTACGGGTCACCTCACCGAAGGCCGACACACTCGCCGACCTACTCGGCCTGTCATCCCGCATCCGGTTCATCGAACGGCTCCGGATCAGCGAAGACCCCACCGGTGGCGTGTACGGCGCCGCCAGGCTCCTGCACCTGATCCCCGCGCCACACCGCCGGGTGCTGCTACGTCGCTGGCTCACCCCGACCCAGGCGGAAATCGCGGCATACATGCGCCGCCCCGAGGCAGCTCGATCGACGCCTGCCGACTGGCCCCCCCGCCTACGGCTGATGCTCTACCGCGCACAGCAGATCGCTCGGCTCGCCCCCCACATTGCCCGCGCCGTCAACATCAGCGCCTTCAAGGCGCGACGACTCAGCACCCCTATCCACCCATCGCACACCTGCGACGCCAACGCACCGAACCAAACCAACACGCTGGACCAACAGCCCGATTGAGGCATCGTTACATCGAGCAGCTGTGAAGCCGCTACCTCGGAACGTCCTTCACTACGGATGAGGAAATCCCGATGAGGTTGATCTTGATGGGGTCGGCGTACTTCGCGGGGGGCTTCGAGCTGGCGGGGTACGGCACCGGACCGCGCCGACCTCGGCCGGAGATAGGTCCCGCCCTTTCGAGCCACAACTGCGCGCTCAGCTGACGGCAGCGCCGAACCACGTGGGCAGCTGGCTGAGCAGATCCTGCTGGTCTTCACCGACCCACGCCACGTGGCCGTCCGGCCGCAGCAGCGCCGCGGGCACGTCCAGTTCCTCGCTGACGTCGACGACGTGGTCGACCCGCTCTGCCCAGCCCGCCACCGAGAGCCGGCCGGTCTGGTCGAGCAGCAGCCCGCGGCCGCCGTGCATCAGCTCGTAGAGGCGCCCCCGCTTCAGCCCCACGTCCCGCATCCGCTGGCCGAGCAGTTCATGCCCCTCGCCGAAGGCGTAGCGGACCCCGATCGCAGTGATCTTCTCGATCAGGTACCGGTTCACGTCCTCGAGGTCCATCAGTTCCGCCACCAGCCGGCGCACTGCCCGGGGGCCCGGCTCGGGGGACAGCAGCTCGGTCTGCGCGCGGGTGTTGTCCAGCACGGCGGCGGCCACCGGGTGCCGTTCGGTGTGGTAGCTGTCCAGCAGCCCCTCCGGTGCCCAGCCGTTGACCTCGGCGGCCAGTTTCCAGCCGAGGTTGAACGCGTCCTGGATGCCGAGGTTGAGGCCCATCCCGCCGGTCGGCGGGTGGATATGCGCCGCGTCACCGGCCAGCAGCACCCGGCCGGTGCGGTAGCGCTCGGCCAGCCGGGTGGCGTCGCCGAAACGGGAGAGCCAGCGCGGTGAGTGCGCGCCGAAGTCGGTGCCGGCGAAATCCCGCAGCCGCTGCCTGAGTTCCTCGAGGGTCGGCGGGACCGTGCGGTCCTCGGCCACCCCGTCGGCGGGCACGATGAGGCGGTACACCCCGTCGCCGAGGGGCATGGTGCCGAACCGCACATGGGTCTTGCGGACGTCGGCCACCACGGCGGCCAGCGTCTCCGGCGGCACGGCCACCTCCACCTCGCCCAGCAGCGTCTCGACCCTGGCGGGCTCCCCGGGGAAGCCGACGCCGAGCAGTTCGCGCACCGTGCTGCGGCCGCCGTCGCAGCCGACGAGGTAGCGCGAGCGCAGCCGCGTGCCGTCGGCCAGCTCGGCGGTCACCCCGTGGTCGTCCTGGCTCAGCCCGACCAGTTCGCAGCCGTGCCGGATCTCGGCGCCGAGCTCGGTGGCGTGCTCGGTCAGCAGACGCTCGGTGATGTTCTGCGGGATGGCGAGGACGTACGAATGTGCGGTGTCCAGCCGGTCAGGCCACGGCTTGTCGATGCCGGCGAAGAAACCGCCGACCGCGAACTGCTTGCCGAGCGCGAGGAACCGCTCCAGCAGACCGCGCTGGTCCATCACCTCGACGCTGCGCACGTGCAGGCCCAGCGCGCGGGACTGCCCGGTCGGCGCCGCCTCCCTCTCCAGCACGAGCGCGCGCACGCCGTGCAGCCGCAACTCGCCGGCCAGCATCAAGCCGGTCGGTCCGCCGCCGGCAACGATCACGTCAATCATGAAACCCCCATTCAACAAGGTTGCATTTCGGCCGGCTGCGCCGCGCAGTCCGGCGGCGCGCACACCCGCACCTCCGCGCCGAGTTGGTGTGCCGTTAACGAGCGGCGAACCAACCGACAAGTACCTGCCAGTAGCTTTCGGATCGAAGGTATCGCGTATTCGCGTCACGGCGCGGTTGCCTCGTAGTGCTCCCGCAGCATCCGCATGATGGTCGCGGGGGACGGGTGTTGGCCCTTCTTCGCGCCCTTGGTGATAACCAGCCGCGAGGCGATGTCACGCAGGCTCAGTTCCTGGTCTCGCAGGTGAAGGGCCATAGCGAGCATGTCGTCGTCGGTGACGCCTGCGCCGCCGATGCTCTTGCCGCGCTTGCGCGCGGACTCGTGGCCTTCCAGGGTGCGGTCGCGTATGTACTCGCGTTCCATGCCGGACAGTGCCGCGAGCACGGTGAACACGACGCCGGCGGGGTCGTGCGAGCCCTTGAGTTCGCCGGTGAGGAACTCCAGGCCGACGTCGTGTGCCACGAGCTGTTGGCCGGGGTATTCGGCGGCGAGCGCACCCATGTGGTCCGCGAGCGCCTCCCAACCGGTGACCGCGACCAGATTGTCGCAGTACCGCACGCTGGGATCGCATGTCGCGGTCAGAGCGTCCAGACGTGTCCCACGATCGGGGAGTGACACCGCCCCGGCAGAAATTCGTCAATCTCGAGCACGAACCACGCGTCGCCCTGTCCATCGCCGACCCGGACGATCACTACCGGTTTCTCGAAATCCGCGGCGCAGTCGACAGCATCGACGGCGACCCCGACACGACGTTCTACCGGTCCCTCCAGCGCCGCTACGGCAACGAATACGCCATCACCGAGGCCGGCGTCCGCGTCGTCATCGCCATACGGCCCGAACGGTTCATCACAGTCCGAGGCGGCGAGGCCCGGCGCGACATCTGAACTCGTCCCCGACCGGGACGCGGCCGGGCGAGGGCCGGTGGGGGACGACGCCGGGGCGGGCCGCTCTTTGGCCTCATCGCGGATCTTGGCGGGCTTCCTGCATATCTTGGTCAGCTGTTCTCGCAGCCGATCCCGTCATGGTTGCCGTCCAGACCGAACGGGTCCGGCGGTAGAACCTTCAGCGGGCCCCGCACGTAGTGGGGTCCGTTGCCCGTGCCGCCTTCACAGTCGTAGTCGCCGATCCCGTCGCGCAGGCAGACGCCCGGGTAGGCAGGGTTGCAGTTCGACCGGCTCGGCGACGACGCTGCGGCCTGCGTCCGCGCTGGTGCGGGTGCCGGTGGCGGCGCGGCGGTCTGGACCGGCGCCCGGGTAGCAGATGGTGACGCGGGAGGTTTGCTCGTGGGAGCCGCAGCCGAAGCCGTCGGTGACGGCGAGCCGGTGGGTGACAACGTCGGCGTGGGACTCGGCGGGTCCGCCGGGGTCGGCGACGGCGAGGCGGGGGCCAGCAGGGGAGCCGCCGAGACGACCGACGCGGTGGGTGTCGACGATCACACCCCGTACACCACGTCCGTGGACTCCACTCCCCCACGTCGGCCAGACCGGGAAGACTACTCTCAGCGCGACAGGGCCGGCGCATCGCGTGCTACCGACCTGGACAATCCCGAGATTTCGGGGGACGGTCAGGCGTGTGGATCAGCGCCGTATCCGGGCGTGCGCAGGTCCTTCCAGCCGCGGCCGGAGAGGGCCATATCGACTCACTTCCGAGCATCGCGGTCGGTGTAGAAGGCGGTTATCCGGTCGTCCTCGCGCAGCAACCGCTGATACTGCGGATGGTAGTTGCGCAGCGTGTCGCTGCCGAACCCCACAGCCTCGTCCAGGCCCAGCGCCGTGGTCAGTGCCGCCTTCGTGTGGGACTTCCCAGCGCCGGTCTGCCCAGCGAGCAGCAGCACGACCGGGGCGGTCTGGGATGGTCCCGCCAGCTCGTTCGGCACGATCAGATCCCGGAAGATCCCCTTGTGCTGTATGTCAGAAAGTACGTATTGATCAGGATTGTCCGGCATCCGGCTCATCATAGAACCGTCGCACGGCCGGCCCGTACTCGCGGATCGCTCGGGCGACCGCGGCCGGGTCGTCTCCGGGGAGTTCCCGGCGCTGCCGAGCGTAGTCGGCCGCTTGCTCCCGCCATCTCGCCACCACCGCGGGGTCGGGGGTGGGCTTCTCCAGCTCCCGCCACCTCTGGGCGTTCGCCCAGGCGAGCATCGAACCGAGCAGATCCTCGGCAACCTCATAGGCGATGGCCTCCTCCTGCGACCACGTCGCCAGCACCCCGACTGGCGCGCCAGCCAGCGCCTGCCAGCTGTCCCAGGAGACCAGCACCGCCTCGGGGCGGCGCTGGGGGATACAAGGCGAGCAGGCAGCGGGTCATGTCCATCGCAACCGTGCCTTGCCTGCCTCGACGATGCGTGACCAGCTCGCGAGCTGGGTTGAAAGCGCCACCTGCCCGGCGGCGGTGATCTCGTAT
>NZ_CAAAFR010000060.1:0-1902 GCF_900634745.1 Protofrankia symbiont of Coriaria ruscifolia | reverse complement strand
AGCGCTACGACCAGCCCTCGATCCACCAGTTTGACCAGCGAACCGTAGAGAGTGCCCGGCCCGAGCCGGATCCCGGTCTGCTCGAGGACATCGGCGGTGATGGCATACCCGTGCTTGGGCCCGTCGCTGAGCGACAGCAGCACCAGCACACCCGGCTCGCCGAACCGGGCCAGGCCGTCCGGCGCACGTCCTTGCCTCGCCATAGGATGCATCGTATGACGTATTAACGGCGCGGTCCAAGCGCCCTGCGCCGCCCGCGAGAGCCTCGTCATCGGATTTCCTATCGGGGCCGAGGTCTCTAACAGGAGGCTTGCGGCGTGCTGCCGTTGCCGCGGGCGGTGGTGGTGAAGATGCGGGCGAGGTACTCGGTGCGCAGCACGCCACGGCCGTCGGCGCCGATGTAGCCGACGTCCTTGGTCAGGTAGCCCTCGGGGTAGCTGTAGCCCGCAGAGGTGATCTCACCGTTACGGTTCCACCAGGCCTTGCGCTGGGTATGGCAGCGGTCACACTCATGGATGACATGGTAGGCGCGGGCCTGTTTGTCCCAGACCGCGCTGTGGGGTTCCCAGCGGTGTCCCGTGGTGCGGCACTCGATGAAACTGGCGGGCAGCTCGTGCGCCCAGGTCTCAATGTTGCGACGAGGGGTGTGTTCGGCCATGGGATGGGCTGCTACCTCCGGAATTGCCTGCGTGTATGGGAGCGGCGGGCCTGGACGTCGCAGGCTGCCATGCAGATCAGATAGCACAGGCCGCGTGTTGATGTCGAGCACGCAGACCGTTCCGGCATCTTCCGGGCCCACCTGACCGTGAGGGTCTGCCTGGTTCCGGACGGGAGTCACCCGAGCGGGGCTGGCCTGTCTACAAGCCGACCTTGCCCGAGGGGTTGTCGCGGTCGAACAGGTGACCTGCCCGCACATAGCTGTCCAGGGACGCCGGCGATCGCCAGCGTCCCTGTCGCATGATCGCCCGGTCGGGCACGCCGGCGCGGGAGGCGGCCGTGGCGAACCCGGAGCGCAGGGAGTGGCCGGCGAAGTCGGTGGGGGACAGGCCCGCCGCGGCAACTCGGCGTTGGACGATGCGGGCGACCGAGCCCGGGTAGAGCCGGCCCGAACCCACCCCGCCATGGCGGTTGATCGAGCGGAAGGCAGGCCCGTCGGCCAGGCCCGCAGCCTCCCGCCAGGCGATCCATGACCGGACCGGGCAGGTCGGCCGGTAGGAGCCAAAGGTGAGCCCGACGAGCGCTCCGGTCTGCTCCTGGTCGGTCTTGGACCTACGGATGGTCAGGATCACGCCGTCCGGTGTCTCGGCGATGTCGGTCAGGTCCAGCGCGACGAGCTCGCTGCGGCGCAGGCAGCCGGCGAAACCGACCAGCAGCAGCGCCCGGTCGCGCAGGTCGGCGAGTCGGGAGTCGTCCAGTTCGGCGAGCACCTGGGTGAGCATGCGGGTCTCCAGCGCGTTCTTGCGCTTCACGGCGGTGCCGTGGACGCGGCGGATGCCGTCCCAGACGGTCGCGACCTCGGGTGAGGCCGCGGGATTGGGATGACGACCGAGCTGGTGGGCCACAGAGATGGCGGCCAGTCTCCGGCGGACGGTGGCCGGCTTGTAACCGGAGTCGGCCAGCGCCGTCAGGTAGCCGGCCACGGTTGCCGGTGACGCCGGCAGCGCCACCAGCTGCGGGGAGTGCTCGGCACACCAGGCGGCGAAGTGGCGTAGGTCTGTTTCATAGGCGCGCCACGTCGAAGCAGCCCTGGCAGCACGGGCATAGTCGGCCACCCGCTCCACCAGGTCGGACGAAAGCACGGCGTAATCACCATCTCGACGAACTGCAACCTCTGCGCCGTCGCCACTCAATCTCCGACCCTCCTCTCCCGGTGCCAGTCTGACGCCCGGGAAGTAAAGCTTA
>NZ_CAAAFR010000059.1:0-11226 GCF_900634745.1 Protofrankia symbiont of Coriaria ruscifolia | reverse complement strand
GACCGCCACCGGCGCCCTAGTCCACACGCTACAAGGCCACACGGGCCGAGTACAGCGTTGCGCGTTTTCCCCGGACGGCACGCTGATCGTTTCAGCCGGTGGTGAGGATGAGACAGTGCGGGTATGGGAGCCTGCGGCAGGCGTTCTCGTCCGCACGCTGTACGGCCATACCGGCGGGGTTATTGGTTGTGCATTTTCTCCAGACGGAAGACTCATCGTCTCTACCGGTAATGATGGGACGGTACGGCTATGGGAAACCGTGACCGGCACTGCCGTCCGCACACTGTACGGGCACATCGACTACTCGTCTGCCTGCGCCTTCTCCCCGGACGGACGCCTGATTATCTCCACTGGCGTTGATGGGACAGTGCGCCTGTGGGAAACCAGCAGTGGCCACGAGGTTGGCGTCTTGCGAGGCCATTCCAGCCTAGTATCTGGCTGCATGTTCTCCTCCGATGGCACTTTGATAGTCTCCGCCAGTGCCGATCGAACAATCCGCGTGTGGGAAGCAGCCACGAGCAGGTGCCTATGTGCAATTCGCGTCGCCGATCCGCTCATACAATGCGCCTGGCATCCAGATAGTACGCATATATGCGCATCAGGCCAAAATGGCCTATATTTGTTTACATATATACCGAAAAGGAAAGCCTCTTCAGATGTCGATGGTTTTTTAAAACAAAATTAGGAGATAGGGGTTCGGCGATCTTTGATCGCCGGAGTCTTCAGTTGGTGTTCTGTACGCTTTCGCCGGGCCTCGAGCTTGAATCGATGTCTGATGTGTCGGGTTCGGGACCGGTCGTCTCGCGTCCGGCCGTGGGTGCGTTCTGCTGGAAGACGTGAGCGAACGGAAGCCGTATCCCAGCGATCTGTCCGACGAGGTGTGGGAGCTGATCCGCCCGGTCCAACCGTTCGCGGATTCGAGCACCAGACGATCTTCATTGGGTCACGGAGTGTCGACGAGTTCGAACATCATACCTGCCGATAAAGAACCGCTCGAGCATGTGAGTGATAGCTCAACAATCCCCGCAGTGGTGGCCATGCGACGGATTCATCATATGTGTCATGCGGGAGCGCCCATGATGGTTTCATAAGCAACGTGGGCGAGGGTGCTCTGGGTCTGATCGGCGAGGCCGATGCGGTTCCAGTGGAAGATGATGTGCTGGGAGAGGATGTCGCGTAGGCCGCGTTTCAGCGTTCCGGTGTGTGCCTCGGTGGCCAGCGCGTCGCCGGTTTCGGTGAAGGCGGTCAGCCAGGGGCGGGCAAACGCCAGCGGCCCACCCGGGGCTACCAGCGGGGATGCGGGGTGTGTGTCGAGGGTCATCAACCGGCGAAGATCTTCCTGCATGCTGTGGAGCTGGTCGGGGGATATGGAGCTGGGGAGATGGCGCATGCGTGTGATGCGGTGCCAGACGTCGCCTTGTTCGTGCCAATCCTGGCCGGCCGCACGCAGGAGGGCGCTGCACAGAAGTACCGAAATCTCGCGTCTTCCGAGCATACGGGCTGGCGGCTCCGTTGCTTTCTCGCGGGCGATGTATTCGAGGAAGGCGCGGCTGTCCGCGTGAAAGATCCGGTGGGCGGTGCGCATGGCTGTCGGGCCGCCGAAGGCACAGGTCTCAGCCTCGTAGATGCCCGGCCGCCAGCCAACGATCAATTGCCTGGATGTGAGGCCGTCGAGGGCGCGGCTGAAAATTTTTTGAGTATATGCGGGCGATGCTTTTCCGGCATGGAGGCGGAGTCGCCAACAGGGAAATTTTCGGATGTACCACCACGATGAGATGAGCCCGTCGGTCTCTGCTTGGCGCAGCGTCGGCAGCAAGTGCTCCTTTGCGACATCTTCGGCGGTCTTGTGGTCGGTGAACTCGATGAGGATCTGATGCCAGCGTGCGGAGCCGATCTGTGCTTCGAGGGCCATTCGGCCGGCCTGTTGGTAGAGGCTGGCTGCTTCGGCGAGGTCGGCGGCGTCCATGCCTGCTCGGCTGGCGGCCGTGGCGGTGGGGGTGCCGGCGAGAACGGCGAGGACTGCCTCTTCCACTTCCTTCGCTGTGATGTTGGTGCGATACACCGTGGTCCTTCTCTCCTCCCACGGGGACGGTTTATGCGAGCAGCAGGCATGCGTCCCAGCCGGAAAGGGGCGGGGTATTGTGCGCGGCGGTGTGAACGGCCAAGGCGAGGCCGGCGTGTCCTTCGAGGAGGCCGGGCCCGTCGTCCGGTCCAGGTCGGGCGTGGTGAAGGAGGATGTCGGTCGGATCCGGGCGGAAGAGCGCGCCGGTGGTTGTCGCCGAGTCGGTGGCGGTGCGCCAGACGGTCTGGAACAGGCCGGCCCAGCCGTGGCAGAGGCTGGTATCGGTGATGTGGGCGAGCTGCTCGGGGTCGGACAGGCAGCCGACGAGGGCCTGTTCGGCCATAACCTGACGGACCGTGTCGCCGGTGGCGAGGGCTGCGAGATGCTGGGCACGAGCGAGGCCGGGGGTGCCGTAGCACCAGGAAGGGCGCAGAGGCCCCGGTTGGCTGGCCCGTCCGGTGGGCAGGTTGTCGCGACTGATCCACTGGGGCCACCAGGGGCCGGTGTCGCCGTCCTGGCGCCAGATGTCGAGCCAGGCGCAGATACGTTCGATGGCGTCGAGGTGCTGGTCGACGGTGATGCCGCGGCGCCAGGCCAGCGCGAGCAGGGCCAGCGGCCCGCAGATGCCGTGGGCCATGCCGAAGTTGCCGTGGCCGCCAGGGTAGTCGGCGGAGGTCGTGAAGTTGGGGTCGTGTCCGGTCCACCAGCCGGGCAGGGTCTCGCCGTCGATGCGCAGCGGTTCGGTGAGGCGTACCAGGTAGGACAGGAGCCGTTCCAGCACGTCGTCGCCGGGGGCGTTCCGGAGCAGGTGGGCGCCGATGCCCGACAGGCCGGAGATGACGTCGAACTCGGCGAGGCCGGGGAGTTCTCTCCGGTCGATGCGCGCGTGGGCGGTGTCGATCCGGCGGTGGGTGAGGGCGGTGACAGCGCGGTCCAGGCGAGCGCGGGCGGATGTGTAGCGGCCGAACTGGTCGGTGTCGGCGGTGTGGAGGGCAAAGGCGACCGCGGGCGCTCCGGCGTAGAGGCTGGCGTTGTCGGCGGCGCTGATCTCGCCAGCGGTGGCTGCCTGGAGCCAGGCGTGGGCGGTCGCCCAGGTATCGAGACCGGCGTGGGCGCGTTCGATGTGCAGCAGAGCGATCCCGGTCGCGCCGTCGGCCAGGGACTGGGCGTGCCGCCGCTGGTCGGGGGACGCCGGTGGAGGGACGGTGATTCTACGGGCAAGGTCGTCGGCGGCCTGTCGTGCCGTGACGGCCAGGGGTTGGTGGGTGGGTCTCATCGGGTGCCTTGGGTGGTGGTCGCCGTCCAGCGCAGGGCGGTGGCGCGGGCGAGCGCGCGTCCGAGCTGTTCGCGGTTGGAGTCGATGCCAAGCATGCGGACGTGGTGCATGTGCAGGAGGGAGGACAGCACCGACAGGGGGTCTCGCTGCGCGGTAAGTCGCTCCCGGTAGGTGGCCAGCGCGGCGCGGCGCTGCTGCCAGGCGTGGCGAATATGGTCCGCGCTGGGGAGGGCACGCAGCGCAGCCCAGTCGTCGCGGGGATCCGCCAGCCGGATCGTGGCGTCGCGCAGGGTGCGGTCGGCGGCGGGGGTGGGCTCGTGAGCGAGGTCGTCGATCAGCCAGCGCATACCGGCTGCGGGGGTGCCGACGAACGAGGCGGTCAGGTCGACGAGGCCTGCGACGGTGATCGCGTCGAGGGGGGTTGCGGTGCGGGCCGCGATCCGTAGCTGGCTGAGGGCGGCGGCGGAATCGGCTGCGAAGACGGCTTCCGCGGCGGTCATGGCGTCGCCGTGGCCGTAGCGGCCGGTTTCGGGATGGTAGGTGTCGAGCTGGACCCGGCCGAGCAGTCCCGCGGCCCGCAGAGAGGAGGCCCAGGCTCCGAGGTGATGTGCCGCCGCGCCGTAGCTGGTCGGGCCGTCCAGCCGGAGCCGTAGGCGCAGGTGAGGTTCCGGATCATGATAGGGGACGAACCACCAGGCGGGCGGGCTGTCCCACTGAGCGATCAGGTCTGGGATGCGGTGGAGGATGTCGGTGGTCCGGTCCGGGTGGCTGTAGAGCTTGGCGTAGAGCCAGGGCGACGCTCCCGGAAGATGTCCATGGTCACGCGCGACGGGCTGAACGTGAGCCGGCCGGACCAGTTGCCCCCGCTTCCGCCCCGCGGCCGGTGGTGCGGTGCCGGGGGCGGCGGCGAGAGGGACGACGATCTCATGGGCGTGGCCGTCCAACCAACCGTAGGCGGCCTGGGGCGGCGCCTCGTCGAGACGGGCGTGTCCGTGCCGGTCGAGGTGCGCGCGCAGGAGGGCCAGATGCGCGTTCCGCGCGAGGTCCAGGGGCAGGCGGTTGTCGGCTTCGACGAGGTGGACGAGGTCGGGCAGGCGGATCTGCCCGCGCAGGGCCCCGAGAGCCTCGTGCCACTGCGGCCAGGGGGCATGCCGCTTCGGCAGGTCGTCCGCGGACACGGTCCACCGGGCGGGCGCGAGGATGATGCGTCCGTAGCGCAGGCGGGGCAGGAACGGCAGCGAGCTGGCCGCGCCCCAGGAGAACGGCATGTAGACCGCTGCCCGTGCGGCGGAGATCTCGCAGAGGAACCGCAGGAGCGGGTGGCTGTGGTAGCGGAACTCCACGGCGTTGAGCACGGTCGACTCGATCAGCCGCCGCCCGGCCTGGGAGATCAGGTACAGGCCGTCGGTGTCTCCCCCAACCGCCAGGTCGTCCAGCGCCACCGTGTCGCCGTCGGGTTCGCGGTATTCGGCGACGGAGATGATCGTGGGCAGCATGCGCGGCGCGCGGGCCAGCGTCTCCGACTCCGCCTGCAACGGCGGGCAGGACATCTGGGCGGGCAGGGCTCCTGCCCGCCCAGTGGGCAGGAGCCCGTAGGCATCGCGGAAACGGCGCCGGCTGGCCGGGTCGAGTAGGTCGAGGAACCGGCCTGTGGTCGCCCCAGCGGCGCGCGCGGCCCCTGTCACCAGCAGCTCGAAGTCCCCTCGTTGGAGCGCGGACCGGCTCGTGGCATGGACCTGCACGAAGACCTCCACATGGGGTGGGACCTGCCGCGCCGCGGAGCCCCCCGCAAGGATGTCGATCTCCCGGCCGTCCAGGGTCACCTCGATGGCGCCGCGCACCGCTGCCGTCTGCGCGAGCCGGAGGAGACGTTCGTCGCGGCCGGACAGCGCGGGATGGGTCGCTGTACGAACTGATCCCCGGTAGGTGGCGGGCAGTCCGAGGCCGGTGTCCGGGTTGACCAGCTCCAGCAGCGGAACAATGGCGCCGGTGCCATATCGTTCGAGGAAGGCCCCGTGGAAGTCTTCCCACATCGGCAGCCCGGTCGGGAACGGCGTCAGCTGGGTCAGGGCCGTCGCGGCAGCCGCTGCTTCTCGTGCCACGGCCGTGGGTAGCATGATGTCGGCGTCCAGGCGCAGGTCCACGGTGAGGGGCTGACCAGTCGGGGTGCTGAGGTGCTCTATCTGTTCGGCCAGCCGGCGGCGCTGGTGCCGGCGGTCGGTCGGGGATGTCGTGTGGTTGTGGCGGGCGATGCCGTCGCGGAGAGCGCGCAGCTCGCGCACGCGGGCGGCGACCTGCGGAATGGTGCCGGCACCGACGGCATTCAGCAGGGTCACGACATGCTCCAGGGGGTCGGTGACGGTCATCGCCGGCCGCAGCCCGGTGCGCAGAAACCCGAGCCTGACCAGGTCCGCCACCGTCGTCTCGATGACGGTCGGTGATGTCCCTGGTGAGTCGGCGATCAGCTTCTCGATCAGCTCCTGGACGAGGATCGGTGACTGGGTATAGCGCACGACCGCCTCGACAGCTCCTGTCCGCCGCAGCGACACGTCGACCAGGACAGTCGTGTCATCGGAGCCATCACGACCGCCGGCCCGTCGCCGCAATGGCACGACGAGCCTGTCGTCCCGTTGGATGCGCGGGCTGTCCACCACCACCGGGAGACGGCGCAGGAGATCGACGTAGGTCTCCAGGTCGGTGACCAGCGCCGCCAACCAGCCGCTGCCCGGCCGCGCGACCGGCCGGTGCGCCCCGCCCCAGCGGACGACGACCCGCGGGCCGAGGGCGGCGGCCGTGGCTCCCGCGAAGAGCCCGAACGGGGTGCTTCGGCCCGTCATCCGCAGCAGATAGCGGGCTGTTGACATCACGGTCCGGCGTATCGCGCGGGAGTCACGGCAATGCCCATCGCATACCTTGCCGATCTGGTGTGCCAGCACGGGACTGGCCACCGTGATCGCGTCGGCGAAGGATTCCCTGGCCCATACCTTCCGCAGCCAGGTGCACCATTGGTACGGGGCATCAGGCCCGTCGTCGACGAGATCTGGCCACGATGGCAGATCTGTATCGACAGAATGGACGGCTGCCCGTACGAGTAACGCGTCGATACTCTGATACACCTGGCACATCCCAGAGCCGATGAAAAATCCGCGAGAACAAGGTTCAGGCTCGGCGGCAGTGACCGAAGCTACCGCTGCCAGAAGTCAGGACCTGCAACTGGTGCACGCCGACTGGCAGGTCTTGCCGCAGTTGTCGCTTGTGATGCGCAGCAGTTCGGGGATCACAGGTCCGGATTCGACGACGGTGATGTCGAGGTGAAAGTCGAGTCCGTCTTCCACGCTGTCAGTGGTGATGTCAGGAGCGGCGGCCGCGGTGCGGGGAGACATGACCGATGAACCATCCTTTCTTAGATCACACTGCCTGTACGGAATGTTGGTCGAGAGCATCCTGTTGGAGCCACGAGATGACGACGTTCGTGTGCCGCTTCGGGATGATCCGTCCCGGTGGGAGCTGATCGAATGGTGCGCTGGCGGGATAAACCGAGATCCGGGCAGGCGGTCTGCCACGGTGGTCACGGTCCCAGATGCGGACCTGTTCGCTGATGGCTTCGGCGAGTGTTCGGGCTTTCGGCCCGTGCGCGTAGGCGCCGAACTCGTAGGTATCGCTGGCCGGGTCGACCTCCCGGAATGTGAGATAGCCGAAGCCGCGGTCATCGAGGAATGTCGGTGTCCCGATCGGTGAGGCCGGGTCGACGAGCCGGCGCGCGGTCTCGGTACGTGCGCGAGCCAGCAGGCAGAAGTCCGACAGGCCGGTAGCCAGCCACAGGAACAGCTCGTCGAAGGGCTCCATGCCACCGAACCGGACCCCCGACCAGGCTTCCACCCGTGGCTCGTATAGGGCCGCGCGCAGCGCGTCGATGTCGCGGGCGGGCCGGTCGTCGTCGAACCGCAGGCCGACGTCCTCGTCGTGCAGCGGGACCAGGCGTTCCGGCCGCGCTCCCGCACCCTGAACGGCGACGAAGCCAGCCATCTGGTGTCCCAGACTCACCAGGTGAGTGCCCTCGCGCGCCAGCGACACCGATCGACTCAGGCCCCGCATCCGCAGCGGGACGATGATTCTCCCGTCCTGGGCAAGCTATTCCGTCCACGCCGGTGGAATATCCCAGACTCCGACGGTGACTATTATTCGATCATAAGGCGCGTGTTCCGCAACGCCGTTTTCGGCATCGGCGTCCACGACATTTATCCGATCGTAGTATCCGGCACTGGCCAGACACCGGCGGGCGCGGTCGGTTACGTACGGGTCGATATCCACCGTGGTGATCTCGCCCGCCGAGCCGACCAGCTCGGCCATGAGCGCGGCATTGTATCCCCCTGATCCTATTTCTAGGCATCGCATGCCGGGGCGGATATCTGCCTGTCCCAGCATCGCCGCCTGCAACCACGGGGCGGAGATCGAGCTGATCGTGATGCCGTGCTCGTCGCGCTTGGTCGGCACGATGTCGTTCGCATACGCATCCTCAAGCGGGACGTCCGGCGCGAACAGGTGGCGTGGCACGGTCCGGACAGCCGACTCGATTTCCTTCGAGACGATCGAACCGTCGGCGACGAGCTCGTCGGCGAGGCTGTTCCGCAGTTTCGCGGCACGTGAATCCAAGGCTGCGTCAGCCACCAGTTCGTCCTCAGTCTGCTCGTGGATGTTTCCGTCGGCGCCAGACACGCCACGGATCTACATATTTAGGAAACGGCGTCGGATGGTAGCGCCGGCGATGCGAGGTCGTGTGGCCATTCGTGTTCCAGGACGGAGTAGAGCAGGCTGTCGCGCCACGCCCCGTTGGTGTGGACGTGGTCACGGATACGGCCTTCGTAGGAGAAACCGGCCCGTTTGACCACGGCGACGGACGCGGCGTTGTCCGGGCCGATCGCGGCGCTGATGCGGTGCAGACCCAGTTCGTCGAAGCCGAACGTGACCAGCACCCGCACGGCGTCGGTGGCGTAGCCGCGGCCCCAATGGTCGGCGTGGACGGCGTAGCCAAGCTTGGCCGCCTTGACCCCGTCCAGGCCGAGGCGGGCGAAGCCGAGCGGCAGACCGTCCCGCTCGACCGCCAGGTAGTACTCGGTACGCGGGTCCTGCCGTGCCCGGGCCAGAATTCCATCGATCATCGTGGCGGTCTGATCCAGGGTCTTCGCGGCGAAGGAGAGATGATCGGTCACCCTCGGGTCCCCGACGACGGCGTGCGCCGCCTCCACGTCCGCCGCCGTGAAATCACGAACGGTGACCAGACTGCCGGTGAGGTGCGCAGGATGAGAAGTCACGGCAGTCACCGTGACAGAGCCGCGACCGGGGTGCGCGCGAACACCTCGATCTCCTCGCGGAGATCCTGCGCGGCGGGGTCACGGACGAGCGGCGAACGCGCGAGAGCACCATGGACCCGCTGCACGGAGTGCACGATGCCGTTGATCCGCTGGTCCGGAGTGAGATCGAGTACCGAGGACAGGGCCTCGGTGGCGCCGTCGAGCTCGCCGCGCGCGATACGGACGTGGGCAAGCCCGGCATGGCTGCCGGCCTGATCCCCGAACGCCCATTCCGGGCGGCTGGGATCGCGGTAGGCATCGACGGCGGCGGCCGAATAGGTCTCCGCGGCAGCGACCTCCTCCGGCAACCAGGACAACGCGTCCGCCGCGTAGTAGAGCTGACGGGCCCGTGAGAACGCGCACAGCCCGCCTGTCTCGTCGAGATCGTCGGTCTGCAGCCCGTCCCAGGCCCGCTCGGCGCGGTCGATGGCCACGCGGGTCTCCTCGGCGTTGCCGAGCGCGGCCCACGCCCGCCCCTCACTGGCCGGCAGCCACACCGCCACCGTCCCCTGTCCGGCCGTCAGGAACTCGGCGCCGCTCTGGGCGTAGTGCAACGAGTCGAGGTGCCGGCCAGCCCAGTACGAGATCAACGACTGCAGGCCGCGCACCCACGCGCGCAGCCCGTCGTGATCGGCGTTGTCGGCGCACAGAAACGCCGTGCGCGCATGCGTCATCGCGGCGTGCGGAGCCGACAGATCATGCGACGCCTTCGCCAACAGCCCCGCCGTGATGCCGGCGAGGAAGTACAGCTCACGTGCCTGCCGCGGGCGCTGCCGGTGCTCCAGCAGGGAGAAGACCGCCTCCTGCGCCTCGGCGAGCGGGCCGAGCAGGACGGGCAGGGGCTGCTGCGGATAGGCGACCGCCAACGCCCGCACGTCATCGTGCACCTGCTCCATCGCCTCGGCCGACAGCGCACCCTGGTGGTTCAGGGCGAACTCGCGAGCGCGGCGCGCGGCCATGACGACCATCTCCTCATGGTTCGGTCGCTCACCACCGACGGCCCCCGGCGACATCCTCTCGGGCTGTATCCGGAGGGAGACCAGGTGCCCGTCGGCTGCGAGCGCAGCGTCAATCGTATGGACGAGCGCGACCGACGGAATCTTCGCACCCGTTTCGATCTTTGAGATCAACCCCTGGTCCGCCCCAACCCGCGCGGCCAGGCGCTGCTGCGACAAGCCAGCGGCAGTGCGAAGGCGCCGTACCTCGGTGCCCAGCAACTCGTCCATGCACTCATGGTGGACCGCCCATCCCCGACCCGTCGCTAATGACACCGGCATGGACATATGTCCGGGCGGGGGTCATGCATTCCGCCGCCTCCCAACAGCCGCTGACCATCGCATCAGCACGGCCACGACACCCCGCAACCATCCCTGAGGCATCCACCCATGACCATGACCACCGATCCGCCGATTCCACTCATCGCCACCGCTGACGACAGGGCCCGAACCGGCACCGGCCAACCACTCCCGCCAGGCCACGGCAACAACCCGCAGCGGATCAGCCAGGCCACCTACGGCCGGTTCCGCACCATCGACCTGCACATCACCGAGGCCCGCCACCCACGTCGTCCCCCCTGCCAGCCGGGCGGCCGGTCCGAACAGGGGCGGAAGATGAGCTGGTCGCAGATCTGCACGGCCCTGGACGTCTGGCGGCACCTGGGCGGAACGGCCCTGACCATCCTCGGTGGGGAATCCAGCCTGCACCCCGACTTCGTCCACGCCCTGCGCTACGCCCGGGCCATCGGCTACGACGAGATCGCCACGGTCACCGACGGGCTGGCCCCGGCCGCCCGGACGCTCCGCGGTCTCGCCCCCACCGAGCTCTCCTACGTCCAGATCAGCCTGGACGGCGGCTCCCATCTGACCCACGACCAGCTCCACGGCCCCGGCGCCTTCGCCACCACGATGGCCACCGCTGCTGACCTGACCGAACGCGGCTTCGACGTCCGGTTCACCTGCACGGTCAGCCGCACCAACCGCGACGACTGCCTGAAACTCCTCGACCTCGCCGACCGCCTCGGCATCCGCCGGATCACCTACCAGGCACTCTCCCCCATCGGCCGTGGCCGGGCCGACCACGGCGCGGCACTGACCCCACGGGAATGGATCGCCTTCTACCAGCAGCTCCCCGGTGCCGCGGCCGGGCACAGCACCGACGTCCACTACCAGCCCGCCCACGCCTACCCCGACACCCTCGACGCGTTCACCGCCACGGGCTACCCCGGCTGCCGGGGCCGCACCCTCGACCGGATCTCCCTCTTCCCGGACGGCCGCTGCTACCTCTGCTCGGCCCTGGCCGGCACCGACCTGCACTACGCCACCATGACCCCCGACGGCACGATCACCCTCAACCGCGACGACAACGAGTTCGACCTGTTCACCGCCACCCTGACCCACCCAGCCTGCGGCGTCTGCACGCTCCGCCCGGCCTGCGGCGGCGGCTGCCCCGCCGAGACCGTCCTCACCGGCAGCGCCTCCTGCGCCGACGACCCGGGAATCCTCCCGGTCTGCCGGCTGTGGACCACCCCCCTCCCCACC
>NZ_CAAAFR010000058.1:0-26988 GCF_900634745.1 Protofrankia symbiont of Coriaria ruscifolia | reverse complement strand
CGGCTATTTCCCGCACCGAAAATCCTTCATCCCGCGATAGCACCATACGGGCGTGGGCAGCCGCAGACCTGTCGTACCCGCCGTCTCCAGCCAAGGACTCGAGAATATCGCGTTGACTATCAGTTAGGATCATGTATCCAACTTACCCACACTTTTTCTAGCCTAACAGTGGCACTGAAACGAGCATTTATTTACGCCGCACTAGACGAACACCTTGCCGGACGGGAGCGTATCGCCACTCACCTTTGTGAGCATCTGGACGACCTGCCGGGCATCGCGGCACCGCGGCTCGGAACGGACCGGCGCTCGTCGTGGTACGGCTTGATCCTCCAGTACCGCAGCGACGAGTTGGGCGGCCTGCCGGTCGAGCGCTTCTACAACGCTCTCCAGGCCGAGGGATGCCGCGAGCTGGACCGGCCCGGCTCAACCTGTCCGCTCAACCTCCTGCCGCTGTTCCAGGAGCCGGGGCCATTGTTTCCCGGGCTGGAAGGCAAGTTCTCCTACCGGCCCGGGGATTTCCCGCACGCCGAAATGGTCCATCACAACACGCTCAAGCTGCCGGTATGGCACCGAGAGGAGGATATGCCCCTGGTCGATAGCTACATCGAGGCATTCCGCAAAGTAACCGAGCATTACGGCGACCTGCCAGGATAAGAATATGGAACGCGCTTCCCTTCTCCAGCAACTCACGACCGAATCCGAGCGTGACGGAGTTCAGCAACTCGTCGTCGGTGCGGTCGTCCAGAACGGCGGCAAGGTGCTGCTCCTTCAGCGCCCCGAGGATGACTTTATGGGCGGTATTTTCGAGCTGCCCAGCGGAAAAGTTGAACCGGACGAAGCACTGGACATGGCGCTCATTCGGGAAATCAAAGAAGAAACCGGTCTGGACGTGGCCGCTATCCGCGACTATCTCGGTAGTTTCGATTACATGTCGGGCAGCGGCAAGAAGAGTCGACAGTTCAACTTCGCCGTAGACGTGGCCAGCCCGGAGCCGGTCGAGATGCAAGAGCACGACGCCTTCGCCTGGACGCCGATCAACGAGGAACTGCCGGTGACGGACGCTGTGAAGGACGTGCTCAGCAAGTATCGGGAGTTGCCCAGGGCATAGCTGCCGTCCTCAGCCTGCAATTGTGCCCCGCGACAACGCTTTGGGTCGCGGGGCACAATTGTCCCTCAGCTTGCGCTTTAACCTGCCTATTCCTGAGGCGCTGTCTCCATCGCCTTTCCTTGCTTCCTTGGTCTTGCCGATGGGTGGGGGTGAGGACGCGTCGGCGGTTGAAGGAAGCGCAACCGGAAATCGGGTCAGGGGGCGGCCGGCGCGTCGACCATCTCCGGGGGGTCGAAGGCGCGGACGGGTGGGGCGTCCGTGGCGAGCCGTTCGACCTCGACCAGGGCGTGCTGGCCGGTGCAGCCCTGCGCGAGCCGGGAGGTTCCCCGGTCCGCCGTCAGCGCGTTGGGATTGCCGTGCACGCAGGTCGCCACGGCGGGGGCGGAGTAGTCGAACCAGGCCCCGGTGGACATCTGCACCACCCCCGGGCGCAGCGCATCCGTGCGTATCACCCCGGCGAGGCAGCTTCCCCGGTCGTTGAACACCCGCACGACGTCACCGTCACGCAGGCCGCGCGCGTCCGCGTCCGACGGGTGCATCCGCAGCGGCTCACGACCGGCGATCTTGGATGCCTGGCTGTGCGCGCCCATGTCGAGCTGGCCGTGCAGCCGGGTTGCCGGCTGGTTCGCGATCAGGTGCAGGGGGAAACGGGCCGCGGCCGGTGCGCCGAGCCATTCGGCCGGCTCCAGCCAGGTCGGATGCCCGGGGCAGTCGTCGTAGCCGAAGCCGTCCACCGTGGCGGAGAAGATCTCGATACGTCCGCTGGGAGTGGCCAGGCGCGCCTTGTCGGGATCGGCGCGGAAGTCCTCGAACAGCACGACGCGGTCGTGACGGTCAGGAAGCGCCACCTCGCCGTCCGAGCCGTCCGACCAGAACTGGTCGAAACCCGGGATGTCCCGCCCTGCCGCGACCATCGTGGCCCGCCACCGCTCGTACAGGTGGACCAGCCACTGCCGCGACGTACGGCCCTCGGTGAACTCCCTCTCCACCCCGAGCCGGCGGGCGAGGCCGGTGAGGATGTCGTACTCGTCGCGGGATTCGCCGAACGGCGCCAGCACGCGACGCATCGCCGAGAGGTGGCTGTCGCCGCGTCCGGCGCCGATGTCGTCGCGTTCCAACGATGTGGTGACCGGCAGGACGATGTCGGCGTGGCGGGCGGTCGCCGTCCAGTACGGCTCGTGCACGATGATCGTGTCCGGGCAGGTGAGCGCCCGGCGCAGGCGGGTCAGGTCCTGGTGGTGGTGGAACGGGTTGCCGCCGGCCCAGTGGACGAGCCGGATGTCGGGGTAGGTGTGGACGCCGCCGTCGTAGTCGAACCGTTCACCGGGCCGCAACAGCAGGTCGGCGATCCGGGCCACGGGGATGAACGCCCCGACCGGGTTGTGGCCCTGGCTGAACGTGGGCAGCCCATAGTGCAGCAGGCCGCCGCCGACGTCACCCATGGACCCGTAGCCGAGCCCGAAGCCCGCGCCGGGCAGGCCGATCTGCCCGAGCAGCGTGGCCAGGGCGATGACGGCCCACAGCGGCTGCTCCCCGTGTTCGATGCGCTGCAGGGACCAGCCGACCGTGACCAGCGTGCGTGCTCCCGCCATCCGGCGGGCGAGGGTGCGCAGGTCGTCCGCGTCCAGTCCGCTGATCCGCGCCGCCCAGGACGGGTCCTTGGGCTGCCCGTCGGTACGGCCGAGCACATACTGCTCGAACCGGTCCGCGCCAACGGTGTAGCGGTCGAGGAACGCCCGGTCGGCCAGCCCCTCGGTGAGCAGAACATGGCAGAGCGCGAGCATGACCGCGACGTCGCTGCCGGGCACCAGCGGCAGCCAGGACGCCCCCACCTCGGCCGGGATGTCATCCCGGATCGGGCTCAGCGACACCACCCGCATACCCCGCCGGCCCGCGGCCAGCAGATGATGGCGGGCGGTGTGCCGGGCCCGCCCGCCGGGGGTGACCCACAGGTTGGATGCGCGCACGCCGCCGAAGGCGACCAGCAGGTCGGTGTGCTCGGCGATCACCGGCCAGGAGGTGCCCTCCCGCAACGCCGCGAACTCTCCGGGCCGGCCGAGGATGTGCGGCAGGATGACGTGTGCCGCACCCAGACTGTAGCTGTTGACCGACCGGGTGAACCCGCCGATGAGGCCGAGGAACCGGTGCAGCTGGCTCTGCGCGTGGTGGAAGCGCCCCGCGCTGGACCAGCCGTAGGACCCACCGAAGATCGCGGTGTTGCCGTGCCGCGTGCGCACCCGCTCGAGCTCGGCGGCCACCAGATCCAGTACCTGTGGCCAGGGCAGTTCGACGAACGAGTCGTCGCCGCGGCGGCTGTCGGGGCCTGGGCCGCCCTCCAGCCAGCCGCGGCGGACAGCAGGGCGCGCGACCCGCGACGGGTGGTGCGCGGCGGTGGCGATGTTGCCGAGCAGAGGGGTCGGATCCGGGTCGTCGGGATGCGGCCGCACGTCGGCGATCCGTCCATCCCGGGTCGCCACCTGGAAGGTGCCCCAGTGCGAGCTGTTCGGTACATACCGCCCGGATTCCGCGTCCGCGCCGGATCCGACGTCCGCGCCGGGTTCCGCGCCCGTCCCGGATCCTGCCTCTCCCCTGGTATCCCCACGTTTCCCGGTATCGGCGCGGGATCCCGCGTCCGTACCGGTGGGTACGTGGACGCCGGTCACGTGACGGCTGCCGCGAGCGCACCGGGTTCGGGGAGCACCCCGAGCTCGGCCAGCAGAGCCTCACGCAGTGCCAGGAAGTCGCCGTCCGCCCGGCTGCGGGCACCTTTGAGATGGATGCGGTGCTCGGCGGCGATCTCCCCGGCCCGCATGACGAGGACACGGTCGGCCAGTGTGATCGCCTCGTCGACGTCATGGGTGACCAGCAGCACCGCCGGCCGGTGCCGGGCGACCAGCTCCCGGACGAGTTCGTGCATCTTGATCCTGGTCAGCGCGTCGAGGGCGGCGAACGGTTCGTCGAGGAGCAGCAGCCTGGGCTCGCGGACCAGCGCCCGGGCGAGCGCGACCCGCTGTGCCTCCCCACCGGAGAGGGTGATCGGCCATGCGCCGAGATGGCTGGTGAGACCGACCTCCTCCAGCGCGGCCGCGGCTTTCTGCCGTCCCTCGGCCCGGGGCAGCCCGATCGCGACGTTGCGCCAGACCCGTTCCCATGGCAGCAGCCGGTGCTCCTGGAACACAACCGCCCGTTGCGCCGGCACGTCGACCGTGCCGGCGTCGGCCTGGTCGAGGCCGGCGAGGGTACGCAGCAGGGTGGTTTTGCCGCAGCCGCTCTTGCCCAGCAGGGCGACGAACTCCCCGGCGGCGATGTCGACGTCGAGCCTGTCGATCACGACCTTGTCCCGGTAGGCACGACGCAGGCCACGGACCCGGACGAGGGCCGGTCGCCCGGTGGAGGCGGCAACCGCGGCGTCCCGTGGATCGGTGGCGGGTTGGGATGTCATGGGCTCGGGTTCCCTTCAACCAGGCGTTCGGCCAAGCCTGCGGCCAGACCGTGGACCAGGATCGCGCTGTCCTCAGACGGTGGTCGCGACCACCGTCGCGACGACGGCCGGCGTTACAGCTTGGCCACGTGGTCGGCAATAACAATCTTGCTGGGCAGCACCTTGCGTTCGGACAGCCAGTCCGCGCCGTACTGGAGCTTCTCGATCGCGTCATCGTCGATCAGCTTGAGCTTCGTGACGACCTTGCTGGCCACCAGCTTCTGCAGGACGCCGTCGGGGTAGTTGGCCGCGGCGGTCTGGATCCGCACTGTCTCCTCTATGTGGCTTGCCTGCCACTCGAAGTCCGCCGTGTAGGCGTTGATCACCTTGCGGATGAGATCGGCGTTCTTCTCGGCGTATTCCTTGCGGACCAGGTAACTGCGGAAGTCCAGCTGCCGGGGCAGCTCGTCCTGGTCGACGAAGATGGGGACTGCGCCGTAGGCGACCTCGGCCTGCTCCCGCGGGCCGGACCAGATCGACCAGGCGTCAACCTTTCCGGTGGAGAACGCCGGTGCCGCGTCCGGCGGGTTCAGGTACACGAATTTCACCTGGTCCTTGGGGACTCCGTACTTCTCCAGGGCCGCCACCAGCAGGAACTCCCCGAGTCCGGACTTGTTCACCGCGACGGACTTGCCCGCCAGGTCCTTCACCGAGCGGATTCCCGACTTCGGCAGGACGAGGATGGCGCTGGTCCGCGGCGACGACTCGCCGAATCCGACGTATACCAGCGGGGAGCCGGCGAGAATGGCGGCGTCCGCCGGTGTGGAACTTCCCCCGAAGCTGAAATCCGCGCTACCCCCGGTGACCGCCTGCAGGGTCGGGGCGTGGTTCGGGAACGGGCCGAGCCACTGGACCGTGATGCCCTGTGCCTGCAGGTTCTTCTCCAGCACGCCGCGTTCCTTCTCCGGCGATCCCGTCCCGAAGGTGAGCCGGACCGTGGTGGTGCTGCCGCTGCCCTTGCCGCTGTCATCCGATCCGCAGGCGGCCAGCGGAACCGCCAGGCCGGCCGCGGCGGCGGTGGACAGGAAGGTCCGCCGGGAGAATCCGCGGCGACCTATCACAGTGTGCCGGCTGTTGTCGGCGCCACGCGCGGCGGTCGGAGTCCACAGGGGGTTCGCAGGAGACATCGGTTTTCCTTTACGGCACGAGACCATTGAATAGTCAACAGTCATATATTGATTACTTGACGTAATATCGAGCGTGGTCAGGTACGGACGTTCGCATAGTTCGGATGCCAGGCGAGCAGGCGACGTTCGAGCAGCCGGGCAGCCAGGTCGGAAAGGATTCCGATGGTCGCGTAGATCAGTATCGCCAGCACGATGACATCGGTGCGCAGGAATTCGCGTGCGTCCATCGCCATGAAGCCGATACCGGAGTCGGCGCCGACGGTTTCGGCGACCACCAGAGCGAGCCATGCGGTGGTGAGGGCCAGGCGAATGCCGTTGAGGATGGAGGGAAGCGCACCGGGCAGCACGATCCGACGTATCAGCTGACGCCGGGACAGGCCGATGACCCGCCCGAGCTCGAGGAGTTTGGGATCCACCTGCCGGATCCCCAGCACGGTGTTGAGGTAGATCGGGGTGGCGGCGCCGAGCGCGACCAGGAAGACCTTGCCGGACTCGCCGACCCCGAACCACACGATCACCAGGGGCAGAATAGCCAGGAAGGGCACCGCGCGGATCATCTGGATCGGACGGTCGAGCAGCGCGTCCGCGAGCCTGGAGAAACCGACCGCGACACCCAGGGAGGAGCCGACCCCGCCGCCGATCACGAAACCGGTCGCGGCCCGCCTCAGGCTGATCAGCGCGTCCTTCGGGAGCTGGCCGCTGGCGGTGAGCTCCCGGGCGGTGGACAGCACCGTGGTGGGCGCGGGCAGCACCTGCGCAGAGATCACCCCGCTGCGGGCAAGGGCCTCCCAGATCACCAGCAGGAGCAGAGGGCTCAGCCAGGAGATCAGCCGGTAGGGCACGGCAACGGCTCGGCGACTGGCCGCGGGGGTGCTCCCGCCGCCCGCAACCAGGACTTCGGCCGGGCCGTCGACATCGGTGCCGGCACCGGCATCAACACCGACACCCGCGTCGACACCGACACCGACACTCGCCTCGGCCCCGGCGCCCGTGTCGGGCCCGACGTCGACGCCGTCCCGCGGGACGCGGGCCGCGGGAGGCATCTGCACGATCGTCTGCTCTGCCATGATTATTCCTGGTCTCTCTGCGGACGGTGGCCGGCAACGGTTGTCACGATCAATGGCTGTCACGATTGGTCACCCGCCATGACGCGGCATCCGGGGCGTGGCGAGCGAGCCCGGCCGACTCGGGCCGTCAGGGACACGGCTAACGGCTATGGGGGACGGTGGGCGTCCCGGCACCGGGAACCGGAACTTGGGAAGTCAGGAATGCGCGGTCGCGGGATCCGTAAGCAGCAGGTGACTCGGTGGGTCGACCCGCCCTGCCCGAGCTAAGCCCGACAGGACAAACAGCGACAGCTGCACACCAGCGCGTAGTCCACACACCGGCGGCGAATCAGCGGTGTGCGCAGTGACATAGCTGTGGACTTTCGAGGAAACAACCAGTAATCGTCAAGATGATGGGAATATGGCAGAAATCATACTTCTCTATCTTGACGATGGAGAAAGTTGTCAATCACTCCGACGACAAACGTAAGATCACGACTGAGGGCGCATGACCGGAGACTGAACGGTCAGAAACGCTGGACGATGTGAATCCGATGCTGCCGCCGCGGCGCTGGATCCCATCGTCCAACGTGGAGAACCCGACAAAAAGCCGGTAATAGTGATCAATAGGGATCAGTAGAGATCAGTAGGGATGCAGCGCGTGTTCCCCGCTGTCAGCCGGTACCGGCCCCGAGATGACCGCCGCGGGGATGACCGGCCCGGAGATGGCTGGTCTGGCTGTACTCGACCAGGCGCAGGCGTCCGGCGTCCGCCACCCAGCGGGTGACAGAGGCGTTGGCGACCGAACCGTACAGGCGTACCAGCTCGGCCTCGGTGAGGTTGTCGAGAACGAACCGGAACATGATGACCACCGCGTCGTGTGCGGCGACCAGCACCCGGCGGCCGGCATGCTCCCGGCACACGTCCCGCAGGAAACTCCTCAGCCGCAGCGCAACGTCGGTAAGGGACTCACCGCCCGGCGGCCGGTAGTAGAGCTCACCGAGGTGGGCACGCCGCCGCGTCTCGTCGGGGAAGCGGATCCGCACGGCAACCGAGGTCAGTTTGCTCAACACACCCGATTCACGGTCGCGTAACCGCTCGTCGAGGACCAGCGGGGGAACCGCGCGGCCGGCACGCGCCAGCTCCTCACATGCGATACGGGCGGTCTCCTGCGCACGGACGTACGGTGAACATTTTATGATCTCCGGGACGCGCTCCGCCGGCAGCGAGGCAAGCCAGCCACCGAGGTCCCTTGCCTGCTCCCCGCCGAGCACCGACAGCGGGATGTCGGGATCCCGCTGGGTGATGCCGGCGTCCTCGCTGCCGGCGGCTTCGGCCGCGGCGAGGGCCGCGTTACCGGTGCTCTGCCCATGTCGCACCACGACGAGTTCCGCCGGCACGCCGAACGCAGTGGCATCACCCGTTGTCGCTATGTGCACGATCACACCGTACCCGCGATACTCGAACCGTACCGACGACACTCGAGTCGTGATTCGTCCTGGAACCAGCCGAAACCTCGGGCGGGACGGACCCGATCCGTGCTGCCCTGAAACATGGACAGGACGGACCCGGGGCAATCCCACGATCAGCGAAGGGCCGCTCGACGCAACGTCAAGCAGAACGTCAGGCAGTATGCGCGACACCACACCTGTAACAGCGCCGTGAAATCGAGATCACAGATGCTCATGCAATCGACAACGGGTAGACAGTACCAATGAGCACTTTCCGCGTGTGGGCGCCAGATGCCAAGACGGTGGGTGTGGTTACCGGCACGGACAGTGATGAAACCGTCCATGAGATGATGACCGACGAGGGCGGCTGGTGGTGGGTGAACGTGCCCTCAGCCGGTCACGGCACCGACTACGCGTTCCTGGTCGACGGCGACGTCGACGAGCTGCCCGACCCGCGCTCGGCCTGGCAACCGGGCGGCGTCCACGGCCGCTCACGCCTGGTCGACCACTCGCTGTTCTCCTGGTCCGACAGTGCCTGGCGAGGTATCACGCTCGCCGGCAGCGTTCTGTACGAGCTGCACGTCGGCACGTTCACCCCGGAAGGCACCTTCGACGCGGCCATCGAACGGCTCGACCACCTCGTGGCCCTCGGGGTCGACGCGGTCGAGCTGCTGCCCGTCAACGCCTTCGCCGGCCGGCACGGCTGGGGGTACGACGGTGTGGACCTGTTCGCCGTCCACGAGCCCTACGGCGGTCCGGACGGGCTCAAGCGCTTCGTCGACGCGGCGCACAACCGGGGCATCGGCGTGATCATGGACGTCGTCTACAACCATCTCGGGCCGGACGGGAACTACCTGTCCCGGTTCGGCCCCTACTTCACCGACTCCCATGTCACGCCCTGGGGGCCCGCGGTCAACCTCGACGCGCCCGGCTCGGACGAGGTCCGGGCGTTCATCGTCGACAACGCGCTCGACTGGCTGCGGCACTACCACTGCGACGGCCTGCGCCTGGACGCCGTGCACGCCTTCGCCGACAACCGGGCCGTCCACCTGCTGGAGGAGATCACCGCCGCGGTGCACGGGCTCGCCGCCCAGCAGCGCCGGCCACTGTTCGTGATCGCCGAGTCCGACCTGAACGACCCCCGGGTGGTCTCCACCCGCGAAGCCGGTGGACACGGCCTGGACGCGCAGTGGTGCGACGACGTCCACCACGCCCTGTGGGCCGCGCTGTCCGGCGAGCGCCAGGGCTACTACAGCGACTTCGGCAGCCTCGCCACCCTGGCCAAGGCGATGGAACACGTGTTCGTCCACGACGGGACGTACTCGACGTTCCGGGGGCGCTCCCACGGCCGCCCGGTGCCGGGCCACATTCCCGCCCACCGTTTCATCGCGTTCCTGCAGGACCACGACCAGGTCGGCAACCGAGCGGTCGGCGACCGCGCAAGTGCGACGCTGCGCGCCGGCCTGCTGCGGGTCGGTGCCGCGCTGCTGCTGACCTCCCCGTTCACGCCGATGCTGTTCATGGGCGAGGAATGGGGGGCGACCACGCCCTGGCAGTTCTTCAGCGATCACAGCGCGCCCGGCCTGGCCGAAGCCATCCGCAAGGGACGCCGCAGCGAGTTCGCCGCACACGGCTGGGGCCCCGACGAGATCCCCGACCCCCAGGACGAGGCGACGTTCGTCCGCTCCAAACTCGACTGGTCGGAGCTCAAGGCCCCCCGGCACGCTGGGCTGCTGAAGTGGTACCAGCGTCTGACCGCACTGCGCAGGACCCTGCCGGACCTCACCGACCCCCGCCTGCCGTCGGTGCACTGCAGTTTCGACGAGGATGCCCGGTGGTTCGTGCTGCGCCGCGGCCAGGTCGCCGTCGTGTGCAACCTGGCCGATCGGCGCCAGCCGGTGCCGGTCGAGGGCGTGCCCTTCGACATCCCGGCCGCCTCCGCCACCGGTTTCACCTTCATGCCGGGACGCATCGAACTGGACGCCGAATCAGTCGTGATCGCCCGCCTGCTCTGAACCCCACCCCGGCCGGCGAGCGGGCGTTTTCCACGGGGCGGGGAAAGCCCTTCCGGCGAGCGGCGTGAATCCGCGCCAATTCGCGTCAATACCGCCGGTCGTGCCGTTCGGTTCGGGACAGCGCAAGATACAACAGCCCGAGAATGCAGACAGCCACCACCAGCACGACGACCAGCAGAACAACATAGGTCGCCATCCGTACACATCCCTCCAGGCCGAGTCCGACACAGCGGGCCTCCAGCCGCGGGGACCACCCTGCCCGGCAGCTGCGGCTGTCACACGGCTGACGCCCGTGGCGACGGCCGCCGATATCCGCCGGTGCGCTCGGTCAGTATGGCGGCAGGGTAAAAGTGTCCCATCGCCGGGGCGGGCCGGCGACAGCCCAACGGCGGGACACAGCCCGGCGACGGCCCAGCGGCGGGACGCTGCCGGGCCGTGCACGTCGTCGGGGCCGTCGGGGCCGTCGGGGCCGGTCGTCAGCCTCCGGCGCTCGCCGACCCTTCCCCGACGACCATCTGGTCGGACCCGCCGTCACGGGCAAGCGCGGACAGCCGCGACACCGCGCGCTGGAACTTCTTGCGGTGCGGCCCGGCGAACATCTCCGGCGAGAACAGCTCGTCGAAGGGCCGTCCGGACACCGCGACAGGCACCGACCGGTCGTAGAGCCGGTCGGCGAGGACGACCAGACGCAGCGCCACCGCCTGATCGGCCACCGCGGTCACTCCGTGCAGGCATACCAGTTCAATACCGTCGACAAGCGCGCCGTAGCGGGACGGATGCAGCTCACCCAGGTACGCGCACAGTTCGGTGAACCCGTCCTCGCTGGCGGCGGGGGTGGCCGCGGCGCGGCGGCTCACCTCCTGGTCGTCCAGGGGCACCGGGGGCTTGGGCAGGCCGCGATGGCGGAAGTCCTCGCCCTCGACCCGCAGGACGTGGAACCGCGCGGACAACCCCTGGATCTCGCGCAGGAAGTCGTCGGCACCGAACCGGCCGGCCCCGAGATCGTCGGGCTGGGTGTTACTCGTCGCCGCCAGCCGGACACCCGACTCCACCAGCCTGGTCAGCAACGTGGAGACGAGGACGGTGTCACCGGGGTCGTCCAGCTCGAACTCGTCGATCGCCAGGAGCCGAAGGCCGGCGAGAGCGTCCACCGTCCGGGCGAACCCGAGCGCACCGACCAGGGAAGTGATCTCGACGAACGTCCCGTATGCCTTGGGCCCCGGCACGGCGTGCCACAGCGAGGCGAGCAGGTGGGTCTTACCGACCCCGAACCCACCGTCGAGATAGATCCCAGGAGGTGCGGAGCCCGCACCGGCACCGCCGGTACCCGCCCGCCCGCCATGACGAATGCTACGTCCACCTTGGTTGCGACGACCGAACCGCAACAGGCCGCGTCCCCCAGCCCCGGACGATTCCCCGGCCTTGCCGTCACCTGCCGTGACGCGGTCGACGAACCGGCCGAGCGCCACGACAGCGGCGGCCTGGCTCGGCTCGGAGAGATCCGGCCGGTAGGTGTCAAAGCGGACGTCGTTGAATCGCGGCGGTGGAACGAGAGCCGCGACCAGATCGTCCGGAGGTACCTCGGGACGGCGGTCGACCAGACGTTCCGGCATTTTTTCACCCTACGAAGACAGCCTGGGTTGATGTTGTCCTAAGAAGTGCCGCGCGAGCGAACTCACATCGTTTTTCGCCTCGAGCGCTGTGACATCCGATCACCCGCATCCGATCCGGTTGCTTTTCAGGAAGGGACGAACGACCAGGAAGGCACGACGAGAGAGGAAGAGACGACGAGAGAGGAAGACGCGACAACCCGGTAAGGTCCGACGAACGGCCCGGGAAGGCACGACTGCCTGTTGGCCCCGGCGAGAATAGAGTTGCCGGAGTGCGTCACCTCCTGTCCCCATATCAGCCCGGCCGGCGGCACCCCGACGGGCAGCACTGCGATCAGCTCGGAGGGCAGCCCCCATGCGGGCATCCCGTCGACGGCATAGCCGACGGTCACGCCGCAACGACAACGACGGCCGACAGCGTCGACCTGGACGTCTGCTACCGTCTGCCGCCGGTCGCTGCCGGGGAGGTGCATGTCCGGTCGAACTTCGTCTCGTCCATCGACGGAGCCGCCGAGCTCGACGGCCGTTCCGGGGCTCTCGGTGGGAGCGCCGACCGCAGGATCTTCCGGACGCTGCGGTGGCTCGCCGACGTCGTCCTCGTCGGTGCCGGCACCGCGGTCGCCGAGGACTACGGACCGGTCGTCGTCCCGCCCGAACGGCGCGAGCGGCGGATCGCGACCGGGCAGAGCGCGGTCCCGCCGGTCGCTGTCGTTTCGGCGAGCCTGCGGCTGGCCCCGTCCGCCCGGCTGTTCGCCGCGCAGGCACGTCCGCTCGTCCTGACCTGCGAGGCCGCGCCCCCGGACCGGCGCAAGGTGCTCGCGGAGGTCGCCGACGTACTGATCTGCGGCAACCAGACGGTGGATCCCGCCGCGGCCCTGCGCGCCCTCGGCGAGCGGGGACTGGACCGCGTCCTGTGCGAGGGTGGCCCGGCCCTGCACGCCGATCTCGCGAACGCCGGCCTGCTCGACGAGCTGTGCGTGACCCTTGCCCCACTGCTCGCCGGTCCCGACCACCTGCGGATCGTCCGCGGCCAGCGCTGGCACACCCCCCTGGAGATGACTCTTAGTCACCTCCTCGAGGAGGACGGCAACCTGTTCCTGCGCTATCTGCGCCGCTGACCGCACCCGCGAGACATCATGATCATGATGTTATGGGTCTGGCTTACCGCCGGACCGCAGAGTCGTTCAGAGGGCCAGGAGCAGCGCGATCATGTTTCTTTCGCCCTGCCGGCGGCCCAGCCGCAGGCCATTCAGAGGATCATGCCGGCGCCGACGGTGGCTCCGGTGGCCTCGTCGATGAGGATCACGCTGCCGGTCGTACGGTTGCGCCGGTACGGGTCGAAACACAGCGGCGTCGTCGTCCGCACCGTCACCCGGCCGATGTCGTTGAGCCGCAGCTCGGCTACGGCCTCGTCCCGGTGCAGGGTGTCGACGTCCACCCGATAGGCAATGTTTTTGATCACGCTGCGTACGGACCGGGTGGTGTGCTTGATCGCAAGTCGGGCCCGGGTCCGCAGTGGCGCGTCCGCCATCCAGCAGACCATCAGGTCGATGTCCTGGCCGACCGCCGGCTGGTTCGCCAACCGGGCGATCATGTCCCCACGGGAGATGTCCAGGTCGTCCTCGAGCCGGATCGTCACCGACATCGGCGGGAATGCCTCGTCGACCGGCCCGTCGAAGGTGTCGATCGCGGCGATACGCGAGGTCAGACCGGACGGCAGGACGATTACCTCGTCCCCCGGCTTGAGAATGCCACCGGCGATCTGACCGGCGTAACCGCGGTAGTCGTGCAGCTCGTCGGTGCGCGGCCGGACCACCCACTGCACCGGGAAGCGGACGTCAATGAGGTTGCGGTCGGAGGCGATGTGCAGCTCCTCCAGGTGGTGCAGCAGCGAGGTGCCCTCATACCAGGGGGTGCTCGGCGATCGGGACACCAGGTTGTCCCCGCTGAGCGCACAGATCGGGATCGTCGCCACATCGACGATCTCCAGCTTGGCGGCGAACGCCCGGAAGTCGTCCTTGATCTCCTCGAACACGGCCTGGTCGAAATCGACCAGATCCATCTTGTTCACGCACAGTACAAGATGGGGAACCCTCAGTAACGAGGCAAGGAACGCGTGCCGCCGGGTCTGCTGGAGCACACCCTTGCGGGCGTCGACCAGCAGCAGTGCGAGGTCAGCGGTGGAGGCCCCGGTAACCATGTTGCGGGTGTACTGCACGTGGCCAGGGGTGTCGGCGAGGATGAACGACCGCTTCGGGGTGGCGAAATAACGGTAGGCAACATCGATGGTGATGCCCTGCTCACGCTCGGCCCGCAATCCGTCGGTGAGCAGCGCCAGGTCGACATAACCGTCTCCGCGTTCCCGGCTGGTGCGTTCCACCGCGGCCAGCTGGTCGGAGAACAGCGACTTGGTGTCGAAGAGCAACCGTCCGATCAGCGTGGACTTGCCGTCGTCAACAGAACCTGCGGTGGCGACCCGCAGCAGCTCCCTCATCACACCTCTCCAGCTCGCATACGGGTACCCGGAACCAGAACGCGCAGGACGGCCGTTGGCACAGCCGTCATCGCGGCCGTCACGGCCGTCAGAACAGCCATCGCAGCCATCGCAGCCATCACGGCCATCAGAAATAGCCCTCTCGCTTGCGGTCCTCCATCGCCGCCTCACTGACCCGGTCGTCGGCACGGGTCGCGCCACGTTCGGTGATCCTGGTGGAGGCGACCTCGGTGATCACCTCGTCGATCGTCACCGCGCCCGACGCGATCGCCCCGGTACAGGACATGTCACCCACCGTCCGGTAGCGGACCTGGCGGGATATCACACGCTCCCCCTCAAGCGGCGGCGTCAACGAGGTCACCGCAAGCAGCATGCCGTCGCGCTCCACCACCTCACGGGTGTGCGCATAGTAGATCGACGGGATCTCCAGGTTCTCCTGCGCGATGTAGCGCCAGATGTCGAGCTCCGTCCAGTTCGACAGCGGGAACACCCGGATGTGCTCGCCCGCTCGATGCCGGCCGTTGTAGAGGGACCACAGTTCGGGACGCTGGTTCTTCGGATCCCACTGACCGAACTCGTCCCGGAACGAGTACACGCGCTCTTTTGCCCGGGCCTTCTCCTCGTCCCGCCGTGCCCCGCCGAACACGGCGTCGAACCTGTTCTCCTCGATGGTGTCGAGCAGCACCGGCGTCTGGAGCTGGTTACGCGACGCCCCGGGCCGAGTGTCCTCGGTGATGGTTCCGGCGTCGATGGCGTCCTGGACGGAGCCCACGACCAGGCGGGCGGACAACTGTGCCGCCCGGGTGTCCCGGAACTCCATCACCTCGGTGAAGTTGTGACCGGTGTCGATGTGCACCAGTGGGAACGGCAGTTTCGCCGGCCAGAACGCCTTCTCGGCGACCCGGAGCATGACGATCGAGTCCTTGCCGCCGGAGAACAGCAACGCGGGACGCTCGAACTCGGCCACCACCTCACGAAAGATGTGGATCGCCTCGGACTCGAGGGTCTGCAGGTGGGTGAGCTCGTAGCCGATTGCGGGCACGCGGAATCCCCCCGTCGAGACCAGCGGCGAAGGCCGGCAGAAATTCCACCCAACGTAGCCCACGAACCGGCCTACAGGACAGCGACTCCAGCAGGCAATCAGCGATCAACAATCAGTGATCGACGGTCAGTGGTAACGATCGACGGTCAGTGGTCAGTGGTAACGATCGACGGTCAGTGGTCAGTGGTCAGCGGGTCAGCCGCGGGCGATCAGCGCCAGGATCGGACCGGCCAGATCAGGACGGCAGACCAGCAGATCGGGCTGGAACGGGTCCGGTCGGTTGTAGACCAGCGCGGATCCGTCGATCCGGCTGGTGTGCAGGCCCACCGACCGGGCGACGGCCACCGGCGCGGCCGAGTCCCACTCGTACTGGCCGCCGGCGTGTATGTAGGCGTCCGCCTCACCGCGGATGACCGCCGCCACCTTCGCTCCGGCGGAACCCAGCGGCACGACCGTGCCGCCCAGCGCCTCGGCCACCGTGGCGACCAGCGCGGGGGCGCGGGTCCGGCTGGCCACCAGCCGCGGGCTGCCGGCAGGCACGGGACGCGCAGGAGACGACGCACCGGTCGCCAGCGTGACGCCCCGCGCCGGGAGCGCGACAGCACCCGCGGTCAGCTCGCCGTCCTGCCACAGCGCGACGTGCACCGCCCAGTCGGATCGGCCCTGCTCGCTGAACTCCCGAGTCCCGTCCAGGGGATCGATGATCCACACCCGGCGGGCGGCGAGCCGGGCGGGGTCGTCGACCGCTTCCTCGGACAGGACCGCGTCATGCCGACGGTGGCGGGCCAGCGCCTGCGCCAGCAGCACCTGCGAGCGGGCGTCACCGGCGTCCCGCAGCGCGGCGGGATCGGCGAATCCCAGCTCGGCGCGGACCCGCAGCAGCAGCGCGCCGGCATCGGTGGCAAGCCGCGCCGCCAGCGCGGAGTCGCCGAGCACGGGATCGCCGGGTACGGAGTCGGCGGGGGCGGCAGCGCCCGCGGGTGTTTCGCAGACCCCGCCATCGGCGTCCGTCGGCTGCTCGGTGCTCATCAACGGCAGTGTGCCACCGATCGTGGCGCCGGGCGGCGCGTCAGCCCGTCACCACCGGCGAGATACGCACGCCAACCGCTACCGTCACTGGTGTGCTTACCACCGGTGAGAGGACCGCGTTGCTGGTCGACGAGGCGCGTGCCGCGGAACTGACCGCGGCCTCGCTGCGCTGGCAGTCAGTGACACTGAGTGCTGTTCAGCTTGCGGAACTGGAGCTGCGGCTGTCCGGCGGGTATCCACCGCAGGACGGCCCGCAACCGGAGCAGGCATACGACGGCCCGATCCCGCCCCCCCCGACAGCGGTATCCCCGGCACAGGCCTCCTCGACAGCGGCACCGGGGTACCCGCCGGCACCCCCGTCCCCGGCACCGCAGTTCACCCTGGACGCCAGGGACGAAGGCGCCCAGGACACCGAGAAGTTCCAGCCCGGTTCAACGGTCGCCCTGCGGGACGCCGAAGGCGTCATGCTCGCCGCTCTGCATCTGACCGAGGTCGTGGGCTCGACGCTGTCCGGCACGGTCGAAGGGTTGCGGCTGCCCGAGCACCCCGACTATCCGGAGCTGCGGTTCACTCCCGCGGCGCTGCGCGCGGAGCTGCTCCGGCGCGGTTGGATCGTCCCGAACGAGCCGGCGCCCATCGCGGTATGGGTCGACGGCCTGCTGCACACCGCGGACCTGGACCGCATCGAGGCATTGAGCGTCGCCGGGAGCGCTGTCACCGTACTCGCCCCGGTCGGCGGGGCCGATCCGGCCGATGCCGGCCACCACTTGCGCATACGGTGCCTGAAGGCTGCACTGGCCACGCTCACCGACGTCCGGATCATGCTCGCCCTGGTACCGGTACGGGCGGTTGCGCGCCTGACAGAGTCCGTCGCCTTCGGCCCGGACACCATCATCCGCCCCGAGACCGCCACCACCGATCACAAGCCGGCCGCCGCCGGCGGCACGGCGTCCGATCGCGCCGCAACCGCCAACCGGGAGAAGGCTGGCCAGCGGACCGCCGGCCGGGAAACCAGCGGCCGGGACGGCGACGGCCAGCAGACCGCCAGCCAGCAGAGCGCCAGCCAGCAGACCGCCGGCCGGGAGACTGACGACCGCAAGACCGAGCCTGCCCTTGCCGGGGAGGTGGCCTACCGGCTACAGGTCTCACTCGCCTACGGATTCGGGTCGATGATCGTGGGCCCGGCGACCAGCGCCCCCGGCGCAACCGCGTTGTCGATGCTGCTCGACCGCGGGACGCGGCTACCACCGCCGCTCACCCCACCGGCAGTGGCCGCCGAGCTGGTCCGGGCGCAGCCGCCACGTGGCGAGCGGGGATTCACCGTGCTGTTCACCGGACTGTCCGGTTCGGGCAAGTCGACGCTTGCCAAGCTGCTCGCGTGCCGGCTGCTCGAACGCGGGGACCGCAGGGTCACGTTGCTCGACGGGGACGTGGTCCGACTGCATCTGTCCAAAGGGCTGGGGTTTTCCCGCGAGGACCGCAATGCCAACGTCCTGCGGATCGGCTTTGTCGCGGCGGCGGTGACCGCTGTCGGCGGCACCGCCGTCTGCGCGCCGATAGCTCCCTATGACGACGTCCGCCACCAGGTCAGAACGATGGTCGAAGAAAGCGGGGGCGGGTTCGTCCTGGTCCATGTCGCCACCCCGCTGGAGGTCTGCGAGGCGCGTGACCGCAAGGGCCTCTACGCCAAGGCCCGCGCCGGCATCATCCCGGCCTTCACCGGGGTGTCCGACCCCTACGAGGAACCCGCGGACGCCGATGTCGTGATCGACACCGCGGGCGCGTCCCCCTACGACGCCGTCCAGACCGTCCTCGACCACCTACGCACCGACGGCTGGCTCACCTCCTGACCCCACACGCCAGGGGCCTGACCCCGCGCCAGAGGCCGCAGACAAGGAATCAACGGCGCACACATCCCCGTGGACGGCGCGCAAGGGCGCCGGACCGCCCCGGCGGCGTGCGCTCCGGCGGGCCCGTTCAGAGGTGGGCGGCCACCTGGCGGCAGGCGTGGGCGTAGTCCAGCACCAGCGGGCGGTGGTCGTCGGCTCGCCAGGTGAGGGCGAGCTGGCTGGGCGAGATGCCGCGGACCAGGCGGGTGACGACGTTGCCCAGGGTGATCAGGGGCGCGTTCCCGGCGGCCAGCAGGCAGACGCCACGTCCGTCCACCAGGGCCTCGTAGGTCTCGTCCGTGCTGGCGATCTCGGCGCCGATGCGCGGTGGCCTGCCGCCGCGGGCGTCGAGGGCGAGCCAGTAGTCCCGCAGTACTCCGGCGCTCTCCGGCAGGGCGAGGAACGGTTCGTCCAGCAGGTCGGCGAAGTCGACGACCCCGCGGTCGGCCAGCGGATGCGTCTGGGGCATGGCGACCAGGCGCGGTTCCTCGGCCACCACCACCCATGCGTAGCGGCCGGGATCGGGAATCGGCAGCCATACGAAGGCCACGTCGCTCGTGCCGTCCTGAAGTCCCGCGGTCGAGTCGTCCCAGTTGACCTGGCGCAGCTTCACGGTGGCCGCGGGGTGCGTGTCGGTGAACCGGGACCTGATCGCCGGTAGCAGACCACCGCGGCCGGGGCTGGTGCTCATCCCCACGACGAGGGTTGCCCGTTCGGCGGCCTTGGCCTGTTCGGCCGCCTCCCATGCGGTGTCCCAGGCGGCGAGTACGCGCTGGGCGTGCGGCAGCAGCGCCGCACCCACCGGTGTCAGCCGGACCCCTTGGCGGTCGCGCTCGAACAGCGGCGCGCCGAGCTGCCGTTCCAGCGTCCTGATCTGCTTGCTCAGTGCCGGTTGTGAGATGAACAGCCGCTCGGCCGCGCGTGTGAAGTGCAGTTCCTCGGCAACGGCGACGAAATACCGCAGATCCCGCCCGTGCACGTCCATAACCATGGGTTATCACGTCCGGCCTTGGACAGACAATCAGGCCTGCCGGCATCGTAGATCGTGAATGGCCACCCGCGTGAATGACCAACGGAGCGAATGACCGAGCGAGGGAGAATCCGATGAGCAGGGTATGGCTGGTGACCGGGGCGAACAGCGGATTCGGGCGGGCGATCACCGAGGCGGCAGTCACCACCGGGGACATCGTCGTCGCGACCGCCCGCCGCGTCACGACGCTCGATGACCTGGTCGCCGCACACCCCGATCAGGTCGAAGCACTGCCGCTGGACGTCACCGACGCCCTCGGCATCGAAGCCACGGTACGGGATCTGACCGACCGCCACGGCCGGATCGACGTGCTGGTCAACAACGCCGGCCGCAGCCACGTCGGCGCGGCCGAGGAGACCACCGACGCCGAGCTGCGTTCGCTGTTCGACCTGCACGTCTTCGGGCCCGCCACGCTGATCCGCGCCGTACTGCCGCACATGCGCGCCCGCCGGTCTGGATCGATCGTGCAATTGAGCAGTATGGGAGGCCAGATGTCCTTTGCCGGGTTCTCCGCCTACAGCGCCACCAAGTTCGCGCTCGAGGGAATGTCGGAAGCGCTGGCCGCCGAGGTGCGTCCACTGGGCATCAAGGTGCTGATCGTCGAGCCCGGCGCGTTCCGTACCAGCCTGTTCGCCAATATCAGCGCCAGCGAGGAGATCGCGGACTACGCGGACACGGTCGGCCCGACCCGGCAGATGACCAGGACCGGCGACGGCAGGCAACCCGGTGACCCGGCCAAGGCTGCGGCCGCGATCCTCACCGCGCTGGACGCCGACGAGACCCCGCTGCGTCTGCCGCTGGGCGCGGACGCCGTCGACGCCGTCCTCGGCCACCTCGACAGCGTCCGAGCGGAGATCATCACCTGGGAGAAGATCGCCCGTAGCACCGCCTTTGAGCAGTGAAGTTAGGCCACCACCGTCGACAGATTGCCCACCGTGTCCTTGGTCCGGACAGAGTCGGCGGGGAGACCAGGTCACCTCGCCGGGGCATCCGGTGGTCAGGCCTCGTCCTCCTGCGGCTTGCGGGCCATCAGCCGTTCGACGATCCCGCACTTGTACCGTTCGCACCGCTCGATCCGGAAGCCCGCAGCCTGGACCTGCGCCAGTGGCCGGCGCAGCAGGTGTTCGCCGCCGACCCGGACGGTGATCGCCTCCAGGATGCGCTGGACGGCCCGGACGGCCCGCCTGACGCCGGCCACATGGTCGAGCAGCAGTAGCCGGCCGCCGGGACGCAGGACCCGTTTCATCTCGGCCACGGCCCGGTCCGCATCCGGGATGCTGCACAACGCCAGCGTGCACACGACCGTGTCGAAGGCACCGTCGGCGAACCCCAGTGTCTGGGCGTCACCGACCTGCAGGGCGATGTCCCGACCGGCCTCGTCCGCCCGGCGCCGGGCGAGCGCCAGCATCGCCGGGCTCACGTCGACGCCTGTCAGCCTGACCGTGTCCGGGTAGTGGGCGAGGTTGCGGCCGGTACCGATCGCGACCTCCAGCACCCGCCCGGTGGCCTGCCGGCAGACCCAGGCCCGCCCGTCACCGAACAGGACCCGCTCCAGGAACGCCATCTCCCGGTCGTAGGAACCGGCGTGCCTGTCCCAGTAACGGCGCTGCCGCTCGGCCAGGTCCGGGTCCAGGTCCGATGCGCGGGCCGTCCGCTCCCTCTCCGCCATCGGTACATGGTCCCCGGACGGGTTGAGGCCCGCCGGTCCACCCTTCAGCGGCCGTTGGCGGTAGCGACCGTGATGGCGCCGGCTACCGACGCCCACGACACCCACCGTGGCACCAGCGGCGTCGAGCGGGTGTCCCGGAGTGTGATCGCTGCGGTACCGCCAGCTGGGACCTGAGTTTGGTCATTTGGTTAGTGCCTTGCCTGTGAGGGCGTCGAGCAGGGTTCTGCGTTCGGGGTCGAGTTCGGGTGGGAAGGTCTGGACGGCGCCGTTGATCGCGATGGTCGCGGAGCGGAGTGGGCGGAGCTGTCGGATGACGTTGCGGACCGCGAGGCCGGTGCGGTTCTGGATGGCGCGGGCGACGGCGAGCGCGGTGAACACGATGGTCAGGTGGGCGTCGATCGCGTCTTTGGTGCGCACGAACATGGGCCGGGCGGCGAGGTCGGTCTTGGACATCCGGAACGACTGCTCGACGTGCCAGAGGTCGTGGTAGTTCGCGATGACCTCAGGGACGGTCAGGACGGTGACCGGGAGGTCGGTGACGTAGCCCGACGAGCCGACGAGCCGACGTGCGCGGGCGAGGCCGGCCTCGTCGAGGGTGGCGGCGTCGCCTGTGACCGTGACGAATCTCGGGGTGCGCGCGGTCTTTTCTCCGCCGACGACGGCGCGGGCGCGGTTCTCCTGGGCGGTCAGCGTCCTGGTGTCGCGGGCGGCGCGTCTGGCCGAGTAAGCCCAGACCGCCCGCCACGACCCGGGGTGTTGTTCCCGGTCCCAGACGGGCTCGGCTTTCACCGCGACGTCGTTGTCCCGGTTGCGGCCCTTCCTGGGGGTGATCGTGTCGATGATCTGCCCGTCGGTGCACGCGTCGCCGTGCCAGCGGAAGTGGGACTCCAGATCGATCGGCGCCTTGGTGACCCGGGAGCCGACGATGAACCCGAACCCGGCCTCGTCGAGGTCGCGCAGGTTGCCCGCGGACAGCATGCCGGCGTCGGCGACCACGACCAGGTTCTCCAGGCCGTGACGGTCCTTGAACTGGCGGACGATCGGTAGGATCGTCGCGGTCTCGGCCCGGTTGCCCTCGAAGCAGCCGATCTCCAGCGGGAACCCGTACCGGTCGACGAGTAGCCCGACGACGATCTGCGGGTCGACGCGGCGTTCCTTGGAGTAGCCGACCCGGCGCAGGTCGTCCTCGTTCTCGGCCTCGAAGTAGAGCGTGGTCACGTCATACAGACACAGCGAGACATCACCAGCGGCCCTGGCGTGAGCGAAACACAGCCCGGCGAGCTGGTCGCGGTAGCCGTCCCGCCGGGCGCGCAGCAGAGTACGGCGCATCGTCTTCTCACTCGCCGGCGTGGCGCCGAGGTCCACCAGCACCCTGCCGGTGTCCAGGATCGACGTCGGCTCGACCAGCCTGGCGATCACCAGGTCCCGGAACACCTCATCCTTCAGGGCGTCGAACCCCAACGACGTGAACACCGAGACGAGCGCGTCGTAGAGCACCCGCGAGCCGGTCGCGACCACCCGCGGTCCGGCGACCGTCGCCCGCCCACGCGGCGGTTCCACGGCCACGTCGAACAGAACCGCCGGGGCAGGGCCGTCCTCGCCGAGCAGCGGTGCCTTCACCGCGACCGACTCGACCCCGAGCTTGAGCTCGCCCTGGCCCGGATCCCTCAACAGCTCCCGGGCCCGCTCGACGAGCACCCCGAGCTCGGCCTCGGTATGCGCCGAACCCACATGCGCGACGATCCGCCGTCGCCCCCTGACCGACTCGGCGATCTGCACAGCCGTCGCCCCCGACGCCGTCCGCACCCGCCGAATCCAGGCCACAACCACACCGTAGAGCACCGATTAGTGCCTCAGAACCGCCCACCAGGCATCCATCACCCCAGGTCAGCGCACTACACCGTGATCGAAAACGAGCAAGTGACCGAACTCAGGGGTCCAGGTCCGATGCGCGGGCCGTCCGCTCCCTCTCCGCCATCGGTACATGGTCCCCGGACGGGTTGAGGCCCGCCGGTCCACCCTTCAGCGGCCGTTGGCGGTAGTGACCGCGATGACGCCGGCTACCGACGCCCACCGTGGCACCAGCGGCGTCGAGCGGGTGTCCCGGAGTGTGATCGCTGCGGTACCGCCAGCTGGGACGGCCTGCGCACCGGTCAGATCACCGCCACCATGGACCGCCACCCAGGACCGTCCGGTCGTGGCCGCAGCGGTTCAACGCGAGCGGTCCGGACGGGCCGGCCGACCGGACAGCGTCGAGTCAACGTCCGGTCAGGAGGGCGAGGTACTGGCTGAGGCCGTCGAGGAAGACCAAGGTCGACCCGGGTGAGTGGATGACGCCAGAACAGGTTGCAACGGAGTCCTCTGTCAGAAAACAGCGGATGAACCACCACGAACCCGGGAGGGCGTCCGGGCGCAATCCCAAATATCTAAATGTAGAACAGTTCACCCCATCCAACCTGATCTACTACCGAGCGATTACCGTCAGCGGCGCGGAAGATTCGATCTTCTACGTAACCGGCTCGGTCCACTGCGTTTCCGTGAATGTTTCCGCTATACCATCAGTTCTTCCGAAATATTCTCCGAAATATTAATTTAGCTTGCGTCAAGTAATTTTTCCCATCCTCCACTCCGGCATGCTGAAATCTATGAATGATACCGATTAGATCCTGAATTGATGCCTTATTCGAGGGCTCGAATGACACATATCCATTGCTATATAGATAGCGAACGTGCTGTCTCAACAATGCTTCGAGCTCAGACTTTTGAAGTGGACCATCGGTGAGCATCTTCGGATCTGCGCGCAGGCCAAGTTTACGACCATCGCCATCCCAGACCTCATACTCCTCGTTTAGAATATCGATCGATTCAACGTAGCTAAGCAACTCCGCTTCCGAATCGAAGACTTCAACGTCTCCATGCTCGTTAAGGATAAAGGGGGGTTGTCGTTCTACCATCTGCTCCACCAGCATTTGTCACCGTTTTTTCTTTCCCAGGGGCGGTGTCGACCGATCCCTTGACCAGGAAACGTCTTTCCAGTCTTACCATCGACACCTCGACGATGATAGTGCGGATATCGTCCGAGGCGATGTTTAGTTCGGTTGCCAAATGGTGCAATTCTGACATTTTTACCAAGCTTGATTTCTCTACCCTGTCGGGCAAACCAGGGCTCCGGCGTGATCGCGGTCTGACCGGTTTTGTCAGGGGAAGCCGTGGAGATCGAGTGCGGTGGTCGGGGTGGTGTGGTCGCGGCGGCCGGGTGGGATGAACCGGTAGCCGGCCCGACGCAGCCTGTTGATCACGACGGAGCGTAGGGTCGCGATGTTGGTCGGGATGTTGCCGGTGCGCAGGGTTGAGGCATCCTCGCCGAACGACACGTCACGGACGTAGTGGATCTTGTTCTCCACGTGCCAGTGACGGCGGGCGTAGGCCGCCAGGAGAGCAGGGCTGGCGGTCTCGGTGGGATGATCGGTGATCAGGTAGACGGTTTCGCGGCTGGGCCGGCGTCCTTTCGCCCGCCGCCAGCGGATGATCCGCACTGCCTGGGCGGCGTGCGGGAAGTCGAGGAACCCGACGGTGGCGACCTTCAACGTGCGGGTCTCGTCCCGGCCGTGTCCATGGTCGCGGGTGATCTCTGTGGTGGGGATGTCGGTCCAGGGCAGGCGGGCGAGTCGGGCCCGCAGCAGTGGCTGGTTGGCCTTCACGACCGCCACGTAGTGGGCGTTCCTGGTGGTGACGAGCCAGTCGAGGTTGGCCCGCACGGTGTGCATCGCGTCGAACGTGACGGTCACCCCGGTCAGGTCGAGGGCGCCCAGCAGCGGTTGGAACGCGGCTGTTTCGTTACTTTTCGCGTCGACCTCGACTTGCCCGGCCAACAGCCCGCTCCCGTGCGTCGCCACGCCCAGCAGGTGCGTCGGCCCGCCGTGCGCCCCGGCTGGTCTTCCCGTCGACCGCCACCGCCGCGGGTAACCCGCCGTCGGGGGCGAGGGTGGTGTCACCGAGTAGCGCGGCGGCGAGTGCGTCGCGGTCCACCCGGGCCAGCAGCCGGCGCAGTGTCGCTTCGTCGGGTATCCGGTGCCGGCCGGTGAACGGGTCGAACGGCAGCCGTAACCGGGCCAGTTCCGCCGGGCTTGCCCGGGCGACCCACTGCCCGACCGCGCAGGCCGCGTCATGGCCGGCCGCGGTCAGCGCGCACAGCCACACCGCCAGCAGGCACGGCAACGGGTAGACCCGGCCCCGCGGTGAACGCGGATCCGGCACCCTGCCCAGCCGCTCCCAGATTTCTTCCCGCAACACGCCACCGGCTGCCACCACACCGGCCGCGACACGGGACAATGCGCCCACAGGCACGCCGCACCCCAGACCACGAAGACGTTAGACACCTCCGTGATCTACAAGCGGCGTGCCTGCTTTTCTGCCTGCGACACGTGGCCCGGCCGTGGCCCCACCACCAGAAAGATCATCATCCTTCCGGGGGGATCAACCGGTCAAATCCCCAACGTGCCGGAGCCCTGTCGGGCAAACGAGGCTACCTGACCTTCAGCTCCACCTGCCACGCCGCCGACTGCCGTCTCGACAGCAAGCCCCGTCCAGCTCCAGCTGCTGGTTCCCGCATTCTGCGCCACATAAGCCGTAGCCGCAGCAGCCACGCCCACCGCTATACCACACACGACCGACGCACCGCAGGCCGCCGCACCCACGACAGCACCCGCAAGAGCCGTCCACTTGACCACTGACCGCCAGTGGAAACCCCACCGGCCATCAAGATCGGTACAGTTGATCGGATCACCAACACAGTAGTCGTACGCATTGGCGTTACCACCCACCACCGGATCGACCTGCAGGAACCGGCCGGTCAACGGGTTGTAGAGGCGTACACCCATCAGAATCAGCCCACCGAGAGTATCGGCGGAACGCTCCTTGCCACCGAGCCAGCCATAACGAGGAAACGCGGTCGAGGCGAAAATCGGCACGCCGAACTCGCCGCTGTCCGCAAAACTCGCGATCGAACCGACACCGGCCGAGTCGTCAGCGGTGGCCACGACATCGCCGTGCAAGTTGGTCAACTGGATGGTGACGGCACCGGTGTTGGCCTGGACGGCGGCCAAATCCCCACCGATCCCGGCAATGTTGCGCGTCCACGTACCGTCGGACACCCCGATCCACACCGGACTGTCCCCACCATCGGCATAGTGATTCGTCGACCTCGTCGACCCCTGCGTCCACGACCGGACACGACGAGCCGGATCCAGCGCATAGGTACGTGTCGTGGACCCCTGGGTCTGGGAGGCCACCATGTCGTTGACGTAGTAACCCACGCTCACCGACGCCCCGCCGGCGACCGTCAGCCCGGTGGTCCGGCCGAACAGGTCATAGCCGTAGCCGGAGTCGGTCAGCCGGTCCGCCTGGTCGTAGGTGGAGTTGAGGGTGAAGTCCGGGGTGGTGGTCGACGAGCAGTTTCCACTCGTCGGGTTCCCGCCGGCATCCGGGTGGTTGACCAGGCTCGTCCGGTGGGAATCGGCGTCATAGCTATACTGCCGGGTCGAACAGATCATCGGATCGCCGTAGGCCCGGACGGGTGCCCGGGCGCAGTCCCCGACCATCTACCAAACGCGGAACAGTTCACTATAGATCGCCAGCCGCCGCTCTCTCGTGTGCACGCATAATTCGTCGCGCAGCTCTCTTATCATAGATGCTATGTCCGCCAGGACGACCCAAAGCCCCACCCAGAACAGCGCCATTCGCATTCACAAGAAGATCGATAATGCTGGCGAATAGTATATAAATTAGATGCGTCTTACGGCCAGATTTGCGCCCCCGCCGCGGCACCTTACGGAGAACAGCCCTCGCCCATTCGGTAGATATTTTTGCAACTAGTGGCTCAGGATGAAGGCGTCCGTCTCTCGCATATCTTCTGACTTCTCGACGCATCTGACGAGGTAGACCATTCCACGACTGAATAGTACTACAGCAACAGTGATCGTTGTGTGGTCTCATGTC
>NZ_CAAAFR010000057.1:0-19472 GCF_900634745.1 Protofrankia symbiont of Coriaria ruscifolia | reverse complement strand
CGACCGCACTCTCGCCGCCTGAATAAACCAGCAGGGTCGGTCGCACGGTCAAAACCACGGTCGAGCGGATCAACTACCGCGGATGCCTGACCCCGGTCCGTGCCTTCTACCTCGATCTCGCGCACTGGGCCGTCGAAGACCCCGCACGCTGGGCACGATGGGTCGCTCCCTGCCCCATCAGCAGTGAGGAGATCGACCAGAAGAAGGACAACCGCCGCCGCAAGTCCCGCATGGACGCCCGCACCCGCGAGCGGCTGCCCGTCCTGCCGGTCCTGGCCCGCAGCGTCGACCAGCGACGCACCGACGCCGCCGCCCTGCTCGCGGCAGCCCGGCAGGCCCCGCCGGTGATGTCGTTCACCGCCGCGGGCAGACCCTGACCCGCATCGCGCCACGATGCTCGGCCTCCACCAAGGTCTGGGCCGCCGACCCCGTCACCGGCGAACGCCGAGACCTCGGCCACGAAGAGGACTACGCCTTCTGGGCGTTCGCCGCGGTCGAGGTCCTGCGCGCCACCGGAATCCGCGTCGAGGAACTGACCGAGCTCTCCCACCACAGCCTGGTGCAATACCGTCTGCCCACCAGCGGGGAAACTGGTGCCACTGCTCCAGATCGCCCCGTCCAAGACCGACGCCGAGCGGCTCCTGGTCGTGTCCCCGGAACTCGCCGACGTGCTCTCGGCGATCATCCAACACGTCCGCGGCGCTGACTGCGCGATCCCGCTCACCCCTGCCTACGACGCTCAAGAACGGGTCTGGTCGCCGCCGATGCCGTTGCTGTTCCAGCGCCGCTTCGGCACCGAGCAACGGGCGATCACCGTCAAGGTCATCCGGCAGATGCTCAACACCGCTATCGACCACGCCGGCCTGACCGACCCGGCAACCGCGCAGCCCCTGCGTTTCACCCCGCACGACTTCAGGAGGCTGTTCATCACCGACGCCATCCTCAACGGCCTCCCGCCGCACATCGCCCAGATCGTCGCGGGCCACACCGACATCAATGTCACCATGGGCTACAAGGCCGTCTACCCCGAGGAAGCCATCCAGTCCCATCTGGCCTTCCTCGCCCGACGGCGATCCCTGCGCCCCAGCGAGGAATATCGGGTGCCCACCGACGAGGAATGGCAGGAGTTCCTCGGCCACTTCGAACGACGCAAAGTCTCCACCGGAACCTGCGGCCGCGCGTTCGGCACCCCCTGCATCAACGAGCACGCCTGTGTCCGATGTCCCATGCTCTGGCCCGACCCCGGCCAACGAGGCCGGCTCGTCGAGATCCGAGACAACCTTGTCGCTCGCATCCTCGAAGCCAGACGCGAAGGCTGGTTCGGTGAAGTCGAAGGACTCCAGATCAGCCTTGCCGGAGCCAACGAGAAAATCTCCCAGATAGACCGCCGCCCGCCACCCCCATCAACCTCGGGCTACCATCCCCACGACCACACCAAGCAGACCGCCAACATTGCGAATAGGATTGAGATGATAGATGGCTGGCAATGGGACAGCACCCTGTTCCAGGGAAGTGCGGCCTACTATGAGCGCGGCCGGCTACCATACGCTCCACGCTTCGCTGAAACACTGGCCACGGCCCTCAGCCTGGACGGCCAGGGCCGGCTTCTCGACGTCGGCTGCGGGCCGGGCACTGTGTCACTCGCCATGGCGCGATACTTCATCGAAGTGGTCGGTGTCGACCCTGACGAAGACATGCTGGCCGAGGCCGAACGACAGGCCATGCGCCGGGGGGTAGCCAACGCGCGATGGGTCACTGCCCGCGCCGAGGATCTGCCCGCCAGCCTGGGAGAGTTCCGGGTCGTGGTGTTCGCCCAGTCCTTCCACTGGACGGATCGCGACAGCGTTGCTGTCACCGTCCTGGACATGCTGGAGCCGAAAGGAGCCTTCGTCCATATCAGCGATCACAAGAGCCCGCCCGCCGATCCAACACCCCTACCGCTGCCCGCGCCCCCTTACGCGGGCATCAGCCACCTGGTCCGCCGATATCTGGGCCCAGTACGCCGCGCCGGACAGAGAATACTCCTCAACGGCACACCAGACCGGGAAGACCTGGTCCTCGAACAGGCCGGATTCAAGAATTTCCAGCGACATGTCGTGCCTGCTGGGAAGGTCGTCAAACGCAGCGCGGACGACATCGTGGCCTGGGTGTTCTCTCGATCCGACTCCGCACCTCACCTATTCGGTGACAGGCTCGACGACTTCGAACGAGACCTACGCACAGTCCTACAGCAAACGTCCCCCGACAACCGCTTCGCGGAGCATCTTCCAGCAACCGAAATCATGATCTGGCGGAAGTAAACGGCGAGCGGAGACGGCGCCGTCGCGACCGATAGTTAGACGACTATCGGATAGCGTCCTCTTTAGTTCAGAGAATATGGGCTGGAGGCGTTCTACTGCCAGCCCGGGATCGAGGGCGCGCACGAGAAGGGCGGCGTCGAGGGGCAGATCGGCTGGTTCCGCCGCAACCATCTGGTCCCTGTCCCTGAGGTCGACTCGCTGGCCGAGCTGAACGCCATGGTCGAGCGGTGGGACGCCGCCGACGAGGCACGGCGGATCGGGACCCGGCCCCGCACGATCGGGGAGCACTTCGCCATCGAGGCGCCGCTGCTCAGGCCGTTGCCGGAGGAACCGTTCGAGATTGGCCGCTGGTTCACCCCGAGGGTCGACCGCTACAGCCAGATCACCGTGCGCACGAACCGTTACTCCGTTCCGGTCGGGTTGATCGGCCGGCAGGTGCGGGTCCTGCTGCACGCCTCCGAGCTGGTCATCTACGACGGGCGGATCGAGGTCGCCCGGCATGAGCGGCTGCTGGCCAAGGCGAGCAGCCGCCTGGACCTCGATCACTATCTGGAGGCGCTGGTGCGTAAGCCTGGTGCGCTGGCGGGAGCGACCGCCTTGGACCAGGCCCGCGCGGGCGGCAGGTTCACCGGCGTCCACGACGCCTGGTGGGCCGCGGCCCGCAAGGCCCACGGTGAGGCCGCCGGGACCCGGGCGCTGATCGAGGTTCTGCTGCTACACCGGCACATGCCCCATGACCACGTCGTCGCTGGGCTGGCGTCCGCGTTGGCCGCTGGCGCGTTGACCGCCGATGCGGTCGCGCTGGAGGCACGCAAGGCCGCCGACGCCGCCGGTCCGGGCGCCCAGCGGTCGGCTCACGATCCGGGACCGGGCGTCTCGCCGGTCGGGTCCACGACCGCGACGGTCACCTCGCTGACCGCGCGGCGCCTGGGGCACCTGCCCCCCGATACCCGGCCGCTGCCGTCCGTGGCCGCCTATGACCAGCTGCTGCGTCACCGGCACACCGCCGATGAAGGGACTCTCCCGTCATGAACACCCCATGGGCGTTCACCGCCACCGCGGACTGACCGAACAGGCCGCCGACGCCGCCGTTGACCAGGCCTGCCGGCTCCTGCGACTGCCCACGATCCGCGCCGAGTTCGGCGAGATCGCCGACACCGCCGCCCGTGAGCAGATGTCCTACCGCGCGTTCCTGGCCGAGTTGCTGATGGCCGAGTGTGACGACCGGACCCGACGACGTTCCGAACGCAGGATCAAAGCCGCCGGGTTCCCTCGCGACAAGTCGCTGCGGGCGTTCGACTTCGCCGCCAATCCCGGCCTGGACCCGGCGGTCATCCACACCCTCGCGACCTGCGACTGGGTGAAGAAGGGCCTGCCACTCTGCCTGATCGGGGACTCCGGCACCGGCAAGTCCCACCTGCTCATCGCGCTGGGCACCGAGGCCGCGATGGCCGGCTACCGGGTCTGCTACACCCTGGCCACCAAACTCGTGAACGAACTCGTCGAGGCCGCCGACGACAAACAGCTGACCAAGACCATCGCCCGCTACGGCCGCGTCGACCTGCTCTGCATCGACGAACTCGGCTACATGGAACTCGACCGCCGCGGCGCCGAGCTGCTGTTCCAGGTGCTCACCGAACGCGAGGAGACCAACTCCGTCGCGATCGCCTCCAACGACAGTTTCGGCAGCTGGACCAAGACCTTCACCGACCCCCGGCTCTGCGCCGCGATCGTCGACCGGCTCACCTACGGCGGCAACATCCTCGAGACCGGCACCGACTCCTACCGCCTCGCCCGCACCCGCGCACGAGCAGACCACAGCACCTAACCGCCAGCATCGAGACCGGCGGATCGGGGGTCGAGGAGGAACCGCGCAGGATTGAACGGTTAGGACGGACCGGTCATCGGCAGCCGCTGGGTTGATGATCTGCATGCCGGTGGAGTTCTTGACGGGTGAACAGATTGCAGCGTACGGGCGGTTCGACGGTGGGCCCGCGCGGGCGGAGCTGGAGCGGCTCTTCTTCCTGCACGGCTCTGCGCCGTGTCGGCTACGGTGAACGTATGTGCTGCTGCGCTGCCATGACCACCCGGACCGCCGCCTAGCGGCGGTACCAGGACCGCGGTCACCGCGGTCCCGATGCCTGCCCCGAGCCGGGCAGACATCGCTTTGGCATACCGCCCGATCGGTGTCCCGCCGGCAGCCGCGTACGCGTCCAGCGCTGCGCTGTCGGCCCGTCCTGCCTGATCAGGGGAGTCATGTCAGCGCCGCAGCGATCCGACGCACAGGCACAGCGCCAGGAGCCCTTCCCACACCCGTCCGCGGCCGTACCCGCCGAGCGGCGGCTTGGCCTGTTCGCGGAGCCCGATCCGCGCGCCGCCACGATGATCCTGATGGTCGGTCTTCCCGGAGCCGGGAAGACCACCCGAGCCAGGCAGCTCGCCGCGGCGCACCGGGCGCTGCGGCTGACTCCGGATCACTGGATGATCCCGCTGTTCGGCGAACCGATGGCCGACGGCAAGCGTTTCGTGCTCGAGGGGCGGCTTCTCACGATCGCCCTGCAGGCGCTGCGGCTGGGGACCAGCGTCGTGCTCGACTACGGGCTGTGGGGCCGCGACGAACGCTCGGCGCTGCGCTGGCTGGCACGGTCGGCCGGGGCCGCCAGCCAGGTGGTCTATCTTCCCGTGGACACCGACACCCAGCTCGCCCGGATCGCACACCGCCAGGCCACGGCACCGCACCAGACGTTCCCGATGAGCGCCGCCGACGTGGACCGATGGCGTGAGCAGTTCCAGGTACCGGACGCCGCCGAGCTCGACGGCGGCGAGATCCCCGGCCCACCGCCCGGCTGGCCGGACTGGGCGCAGTGGGCGGCCGAGCACTGGCCTACCTGCACCGACAGCTAATGGCCGTCACCGACCAGTAAGGCTAAGGGTTCAATCCTGCGCGGTTCTTCCTCGCCCCCGGATCGCCGGCCCGCTGTCCTGCGGTCTTCGGCCGCGCGTCAGGCCGAGGGCCCAGGCGACGCCCGACAACGCCTCATCGACAAAAGCAATAGGCCGGCCACCGCATCGGCCGCTACCCTACACTCCGTGACGATCAACGATCCCAAGGACGTCGTCCGTCGCGGCTACGACGCCGTCTCTCGCCGCTACCGCGGCGACGACGCGCAGGAAGGCCAGTACGGACCGTGGATCACACGGCTCCAGCAGCGCGTCCGTTCCGCTGCCACCATCCTGGACCTCGGCTGCGGTTGCGGAGTCCCCGTCGCTCGCGCCCTGGACAAGGCGGGGCACACCGTCACCGGCGTGGACCTCAGCGAGGTGCAGCTCCACAGAGCCCGTGCACTCGTTCCCCACGCGACCTTCATGCACGCCGACGCCACCGTGGTGAACTTCCCGCCCGCGTCCTTCGACGCCGTCGTCTGTCTCTACGCGCTGATCCACATGCCGCTCATCGAGCAGCCGGGGCTGCTCACCAGGATCGCCACCTGGCTGCGACCCGGAGGATGGCTGCTCGCGACGACAGGGCAGCAAGCATGGACCGGCACCGACGACGACTGGCTCGGAAGCGGCGCCCCCATGTGGTGGAGCCACACCGACGCCACCACCTACCGATCATGGATCGCGCAGGCCGGACTCACCGTCGAGACCGAGGCCTTCGTCCCCGAGGGCACGAGCGGCCACGCCCTGTTCTGGGCGCATCGCCCCTGACCCCCGCGCACCAGCCCACTGGCATCGACGCGAACCACGTCCAGACCGCGGTCATCGCCCACAAACATTGATCACGGTATTGATCCACAAGTGCGGTCAGAAATCACCGACATCTGCGGTCACTTCTCACCGCCAAAGCCACGCGGGAATGGGCGACATCGGGCCGTCGAACTGGATGGACATACAGAACTCTCCCTGTGTGATGGTGGGTGTGTGCGGGCTCCGCTGGGCCCGTGACGTGCGCGGGAGCCCGGCAGGTTACGACCAGGAGATCGCGACAGTCCCGTGACGTTTGGCCACGAGCCCCGGGGACGGTTCGGCCGCGCCGGCGGCCCGCGGGACGTACCGGATACGTGCCGCGCCACGACGCCGGTGATCTCTCGCCCAGCGGCGCAGCAGCTCCACGTACCGTGTTGCGACACCCTCGGCGTCAGGGCCGTGGGCGACAACACCGCTCTCGAACCCGCCGGTGGCCTCGTTCGGACGCTTCGTGCGGTACGCGAAGCTACCACCGCTGATCAGTACCGGCACGCCCCTGGCCGCCGAGGGCGCGAACCAGCCGCGTGCGACGAGCGTGTCGCTCACGTGCAGCAACGCGACCTGCGGCGTGCTGGTCACCAGAAACAGCTCCAGCTCGTCAGGCAGGTCGAACGCCGCCCCGGACCAGCGTTCCAATCGAGCGGACGCCAGCGCCTCCCGCAGACCCTCCACATCGAACTCCCACGACTCGTCGTCGAGGCGCAGCGCAACCCCGTCGGCCAGCGGGACAACCCGCTCACGCCACGAACCAGCCCCCTGCATCGGCACGAAACCGCACAGACGGTAGCTGTCGCTTACCAGCCCCACCCCGTCAGCGCTGCCGACCCGCTCGAATGCGACCGAACGGGTCAGCCCCCGCATCCGCAGCGGCACAACGATCCGGCCCCGCTCCGCGAGCTGATCCAGCCACGCCGGCGGGATGTCCCAGGCCCCGGCTTAACTGGATTTTGATCATGAAATTTTGGGTGGGATTGCCGGCATGCCAAGGGGTGCGGGTCTTGGGGTGTTGCGGGCGGCGCGATCGAGTGTCGTGAGCTTGTGGCGTGCCGCGGCGAGGCTGATCTTGAGGCCTTCGACTTCACCCAGCCAGCCGTTGGTTCGTGCTTCGTCGATGCGGTCGCCGAGGTTCCGGATGATCTGTTCGAGTCGTGTGCGTTGGCGTGGGTCGACCCGGAGCATGGGACAGCGCACGCAGGCGTGCTCGTGGACGCAGGGAGTGCCGTAGGGGCGTCCGCAGTCGCCGAGCTCAAGTTTGCGGGTGTGGAAGTGCTGTTGGAATTCGGCCCATTCGGCGTCGGTCGGGTCGCGGTATTCCTCGCGGGGTCGTAGCGCGCGGCGTTCGTCGACGAAGGCGCGGTAGGTGCGGATGAGCTGGTCCTGGAAGACCGCGGTGTATGCCTGGGTCGTGTTGATGCTGGCGTGGCCGAGGATCTTCGCGGCGATGTGGACCGGCAGGCCGCCGGTGACGGCCTCAGTCGCGAACATGCGCCGGAAGTCGTGCGGGGTGTAGCGAAGCGGCTGGCCGGTGGCGTCGGTCAGGCCGGTTCGGGCGATTGCCCGGTTGAGCAGGTGTCGGACGGTGTTCATGCCGAGGACGTCGTTGCGCCAGCCGTTTCTGTGCATGAAGCCATCGCGGTGCTGGAAGAGGTGCGGTAGCGCGGGGCCGGTGACGCGTTCATAGCTGTCGTAGCGGCTGACCAGGGGAATGGTGCCGTCAGCGCCACGGACCCGGCTGATGATCGCCGCGAGGACGCTGGCGAGTTCGGGTGTGACGAGCAGGAGGCGTTCTTCGTCGCCTTTGGAGGGGACGATCTGTAGGAGCGGAACGAGTTCGCCGGTGTCTGGCATCCGGTGCGAGACGAGCGCGAGGTGCGTCAGTTCCAGTAGTTCTTCGATGCGGATTCCGGTGTGGCGGAGGGTCTCGATGACCGCCCAGGCCCAGAACGTCTCGTCCTCGGTGATGCTGAGGTCGTTGAGGATGCCAGTCGCGGTGTCCTCGACGAGGACATGGGTCGGCCGGTAGCGGCCGGTGGTCGGGCGGTCCGCGGCGCCGATCCGCCGGAAGCGGGTCCCGGCGTGCTCGAAGACGGCGCCAGGTTCGGTCTTGCCAGCGGCGGCAAGCAGCGCGGCCTGGTCGTTCTTCCAGTTCTCGGCGGTGTCGACGAGGCGCGGTAGCTGCGGGAGGCGTTCCCGGGTGCGCTGGTGCATCCGGGTGGTCGTCTCTCGGTGATGCTTGGCCACTCCTGCGGTGTCGCTCTTGCGTACCGGGCTGGGGAACGCCCAGGGCGCCCAGGAAGGGTCGGACAGCGCCCACTCGGCGATGTCGAGGTAGAACGCGCGGACGGTGATCAAAATGTCGATGTGTCGTTGCCGGGTCGGGCGGCTGCCGCCGGCCTGGGGGAAGCGCAGCCGTTCCTTCCAGGCGTCCGTGATGTCGCGTGGCAGATTGATGGTGTCGATGCCGGGGTGGTGGCGTTCGAGGTCTACCCAGAACGCCCCGGCGAGGCGGCCGACGAGATTACGGAAGCTGCTGTAGTCGAGCGTGGGACGACGTTCGTCGAGGTAACGGATGATCAGCTCGCGGATCTGCCGGTCGGCGATGCCGTGGCGGTCCACGAGCTCGACGGTGGTCTGCGGGCCGGGCTGCAGCGCGGCCCGCAGAGTGGAGCTCGACGGGAAAATACCCAGGTCGACCATCATCTGCCAGGCCGTGTGGGAGCCGTCGCGGGCCCGGGCGCGGCGACGGGCCGTGGCTGACTGGAACGCCACGAGGTCATCCGTGGTGATCTCGTCCAGGCCGCCGCCGGTATGGATCACGATCGCGGTGAGGACGTGCAACGCGTCGTTGATCGCGTTTTCGGACTGGCCTCGGCGTCGCGCGGCGTCAGCCGCGCGGGTGAACAGCTGTGGGCTCACCGACGCGCGCACCACGGCGAACGTCGTGGTCGGGCTGTATCTGGTCAGGAATGCGTAGCTTGGCCGGACAAGCCTCATGCGCAGAAGGCAGGCCAGGCCCCGGGTCAGCGACACGCGGTGGCTCTCGCTGCCGGGCCTCGCCGATTCAGGAATCGCGGCCGACCAGGTCGCCCACTTGGTGCCGAGCATTGCCTCGGCGTGCTCCCATCGCTCCTGCCAGCCGCTGCCTGGCGAACGGCTCAGCCAGTCCAGCAACAGCCCGGCACCGGCGGTCGACCGCTGCGCCGGCTGCCTTCTCGTGTTCCACCACGAGAAGGCAGTCAGGGCTGCGAGCACGTCGGCCAGTGGTGCCGCGTCCCAAGGACCGGCCGGCAGCGCGGCCAGGGGGCGACTCTTGACAGCGGCCTCGCAGGCCCGTCTGGTGGCCGGGGCCGCGACCACGGTGGGCGTCACTGCGGGTTCCCGAACAGCACCGCGAGGTCGGCGGGGGCATAGCCAACGGCCACCGGCGCTGGCACGGGGCGTGGTTTCTCCCTGGCCGCCAGGTGCTCCCGGACCCGCGCGAAGACCTCTTCGTCGTCCTGTTCCAGGTAGAGCTGGGTGGTCGACAGGTGCGCATGGCCGAGGATCGTCTGCGCGTCACGGAGCGACAACCGGCCGTCTCGGACCATGCGGATCGCGCAGGTGTGTCGCAGGTCGTGCATCGTCCAGTTCGCGCCCAGCCTGCCGTTGGCCCGGCGGAACACCGCCCGCAGCGCGTCGTAGTCCAGCGGCTCGTGGACCCCGCCGCGGCGATAGACCGTCCGCCAGACCGGATCACCCGCGCCGAGCTGACCGCCGCCGAGGTCGGCGAGGTAGCGACGCAGCCAGACAAACGCCTCCGGGCTCGCCGGCAGCCACTGCTCGGCCCGCGTGCCCTTGCGGACCACCCGCACCAGCTGGTCGCCCCAGTCCAGATCCACGCCGCGCATCCCGAGCAGCTCGGCCGCACGAGCTCCCGTGCTCACAGCCACCGCCAGGATCGCCCGGTCACGGTTGCGCCCCATCGCCGCGAAAAGCGCATCCCACTGCTCGTCCGGGATCGCCCGCGGTTTCCGCTTCGGTAGCCGCGGGTTATAACGCAGCCGCCCCTCCAGGCGGAAGACCTCCAACGGGTTGTGGTGCGCATGCGCCCGACCCCGGCCCGCCCGGGCCAGCACCGCCGGGTTCACCAGCGGCCCCTCGCCCCGTTCCAGCCAGAACTCGTAGAACGTCCGCAGCACCGCGTTGCTGTGCCGCACCGTCGCTGGCCCGTAGCCGTTCCCGAGGTGACGTTTGCGGGTCACTGGATTGACCTGGCCCGCGGTCGCCCGCGACGCGACCCGCGTCGCCGCGACCGGTTTGGTCGCCTGCCCAAGCCACAGCACGAAGTCGCGGACTTCCGCTGCCGTCGCCCGGTCCCAGGCAATCCCGACCGCGGCCAGGAACCTCCACCATCGCAGCAGCGCCAGCGCGTAACTGCGCACCGAGTTCGCCGACCGGCCCTGCGCGACGAAGTCCCGCAGGAACACCTCCACCGGCTCCACCGGCTCGCCGAGCCCGTCGACCAGCCTCCATGGCACCGCACCGTCGGCCGCGACCACGCCGCCCCACAACGGAAGCCGGATCGACTCGATCACCCGATGATCGCTGTCCTCGAACACCGCTACATCCCTCCAAGATCGCAGAGATGCAGACTGTTCCGGCGTGTCCGACCTCGCCCTCCGACACACCGCTCGACGTCACGAAAGTCCGGTCAACAGTTCCGTGACGATGATCCGGTCGAAGGGGGCGTGCTCCGGCGCGCCGAACTCCCCGTCCGCGCGCAGCAGGGTGACGCTCCCGTATCCCGCGGCTGGCAGGAACCGGCGTGCCCGATCGAGGACGTCCTGATCGATGTCGATCGAGATGACCACGCCGCCCTCACCGACCAATTCGGCGAGCAACGCCGCGTTGTATCCCCCTGTGCCGATCTCCAGGACCCGCATCCCCGGCCGCACCTCGGCCTGCTCCAGCATCATGACCTGGATCCGTGCGGCGGACACCGAACTGATGCTGACCCCGTGCTCGTCCTTCTTCGTCACGTAGTGGTGCTCAGCGGCATAGGCCTTCTCCACCGGGACCTCGGGGACGAACAGATGCCGTGCTACCGCCCGCACCGCCCGTTCCACCTCGGGAGTCACGAGCGCCTTCAGCGCGCGTAGCTCCCGGACGAGTTCCTCACGCAGGCGAGCGGCATCCGCCGACTGGACATCTTCAGGATCATGAGTGGCGTCGGTTGCCGGGGTGGGCACCAAAGCTTCTCCTTGAACGCAAACAGTGACATTGAGTGATGATTTGTCGACTCTACGATGTCAATGATCTTTCTGGTGTGTGGGTCGGTGTGGGGACTCCCAGGTGTCCGTGCTCCTGAGCGGGCCGGGTGGCCGGTGCGGGATCGTCATGTGCAGCATGATCATGCTGGACAGCAGGTGAACGCGCCCCACGATGCCCGACGCCAGGAGGCGAGTCATTCCCTCAAGGCGGGCAGAGTGTCGTGGGCCAGGAGACGGTGACCTCGCCGCGCTTCTTGGCGAGCACGGCGGTGTTCGCGTCGGCCGGGGGGCGGCTGCTGCCGGCCGGCCAGTAGGCGAACGTGGGCGCGGCAGCGTGGCGGGCCTGACGATCCCAGGCCCGGATCTGCTCGACCACGCCGGTGGCGACGCGCTCACCGTGCGGCCCGTAGGCGCACGCGCCGAACTCGGCGCCGGCACCGTCCACCGCCGGCCGCACGACCAGGTAGGCGACGGAGCCGCCGCGCACCGTGCCGAATGGAAACCAACGCCGGTGGCCGGCGGCGAGATCGGTGCCGTCGTCGACGGCCAGCCGGCAGAAACCGGGCAGGAAACAGGCGAACCACAGATGCAGGTCCGCGAACGACACCTGGTTGCCGATGGTGACCCCGGACCACACAGTGGCCTGTGCGGTCGTCAGCACACCCTCCAGCCGGCCCACCTTCCCCGGCGGCTCCGTGTCGAACGTGAGCGTGACCTGACAGCCCTGGCCATCGGTGAGGACGACGATGCGACCGTCGTGCGCACCGGCTCCCTGCATGGGGACGAAGCCGGCGACCACGGCCGACGTGCTCGCCAGGTGGTCGCCGTCGCGGGCGAAACCGATCGTGCGGGTGACCCCGTTCAGCCGCAGCGGCACGACCAGCCTGCCGCCCTCGGCAAGCTGCTCCAGCCAGGCCGGGGCCACCTCCCACGCCCCGACGGTCACCACCACGGCGTCGACCCGTCCGCCCAACTCCGGCACCGGATATTCGGCGTCCGCCCGCAGCACCGTCACCCGGTCCGCATAGCCTGTCGCCGCGAGCAGCCGGTGGGCCCGGTCGACAACCTCCGGGTCGATGTCGACGCTGACGACCCGCCCGGCCGGACCCACGACCTCGGCGAGCAGCGCGGCGTTCAGCCCACCGGCGCCGATCTCCAGAACACTCATCCCGGGACCAAGCCCGGCCTGCTCGATCATCCGGGCCTGGATGTAGGCGGCGCTCACCGAGGACAGAGCCGTCCCGTCCGGGCCGCGCTTGACCACCACTGACCGGTCGACGGCGTACGCGGCCTCCAGCGGGGTGCCCGCGGGCATGAACAGGTGCCGCGGCACCGTCCGGAACGCCCGCTCCACCGCCGCCGACGTGATCCTTCCCGTCGCGACAAGCTCCTCTACCAGAGCGTCCCGCTGCTCCGCGGCCGTCCCAGCGTCCTCGGACGTGTCCGCCTTCAGGGTCATCCAGCCCCCTCACAGTCTGTCGTTGCCGGTCGGCCTTGCGCCGTGCCGTTTCAGTCGGATCGCATCGGGTGCACCTGCGCGTCATGCCAGCCCCTGGCAGCGGCGTGATGTAACCATGCCCCACCGCTAAGCCATGGTCATTCCCGCTGCAGGGAACTTTTTGTTTCGCGCCCGATCCAGCCCGTGACCTGCGCACACGGGCGATAGCCGCCCGTTTCATTCGGGCCGACACGCCGATACGGACGGGCATCCGTTCGGGTGTCACAAGCCCCACCCGAAGACAGCGGGCGGCCTTTTCAGTACGAGTCCTGGCGCTGGCGCCGTGACTGTGGCCGCGGCCAGGAGATTGTGATCCGACGGTGCCGTTTGTCGATCACCCGGCCTTCACGGTGAGGGAGCGGCTGACGTTGCGGGTGACAACCAACCAGACCAATCAGCGAAACCATGCCGGCTTCCATCCGACGCACAGGAAGATCCATCACAGGCCGGCCGCTATGATCATTTGCGCATGGACGTGATCCGCTATCGGTGGCTGACGGCCGAGGGCGGGGACCAACCCTCTAGGCTGTCTCGACGTGACTGCTGACTTCGTCCAGGTGGCCACCGCGACGCAGACCCGTGATGCGGCCGTGGAACTGGCCCAGTCCGCGGTGCGGGCCCGGCTCGCCGCAGGCGCGCAGATCGTCGGGCCGGTCGTGTCGGTGTTCTGGCATCACGGCGAGTTCGGCTCCGGGGAGGAGTGGCAGCTCCTCCTCAAGACCCGCGCCGACCGATATACGGATCTCGAGGCTCACCTGCGGGCACATCACCCGTGGAACAACCCGGAAATCGTCGCGGTCCCCATCCTGGCGGGGTCGGCCCCATACCTGGACTGGATACGCCAGACCACGGAACCCGAGCAGGCTAGCTGACCCCCCACGCGTGCGCCTTGTCGAAAGTCGCCGCCACCGGTGGCAAGGCGCGATACCGGTCGAGCTGATGAAGGGTCAACATGATTCTCTGGCGGGGGCGGACCGACGCGATACCGGAGGAGAGATCCAGGGCGCGTTCGACCACGGCGGCAGCGTGTTCGACTTCGTCGGCGGCAAGGTAGGCGTCCGCGAGCCAGGAAAGGTAGAGCGACTTGTCACGGGCATGGGTGTCGTCGAACCTGCCCAGGACGTCCTCCAGCACGGGCACGGCACGCAACGGTCGTCGTAGCTCGGCCCAGCACCGCCCGGTCATGACAGCGAGTTCGTCGCGGTCGACCCAGGCGGCCCAGTCTGGTTGCGGTTCCTCGTCATCCGCGGCGAGCGCCTCCTCGGCGCGCCGAAGGGCGCGTTCGGTTTCCCGGGCGTCGCCGGCCACCGCGTACGTCCATGCGAGACGCGCATGGAGTAGCGCTCGCACCGTGCGGGGCGCGCCCGAGCCCGCGACCTGGCAGGACTCGATGGCGAGCCCGACCGCGGAGCGGTGATCAGCCCCGCTCGTCTGGTAGGCACGATAGGCCAGCGCATTCCCGGCCAGCGGCGTGTCATCGGCCGCGGCGGCGTACTGCCGCGATGTTTCGTACAGACGCCTGGCCTCGGTGTGGTTCCCTGCGTCGAAGGCAGCCCACCCGGCTTGCTGGGCCTGTTCGGCGAGCACGGACACCAGCGCCCGCCCGGTGGCTTCGGTGTAGCTGCCCTCCTGGACGAGGGCGGCCGTGGCTTCGTACTCGGCGAGATAGAGACGGTAGGTCGCACCGCCACCGAGGACATCGTCAAGACGGCGAAGACGGGCGGTGCGCCTGCGGAGCTGCTCAGGAAAATCCGCACCGACCCGGCGGCCCGCGGCAGACTCGACGATCTCCAGTGGCCTGCCCGTCCGCCACGGGTCCGCGGTTTGATCGACATCATCGGGAGCCGTCGACCGATCCACAGCCGCGGCCAGATCGAACGCGCCACCGGACGGCCTGTCGACCACGGTCGTCGCATCGACCGCGGCGCTGGACGGGTTGCCTCGGATGCTGCGGCTGATGAGGAGCATGTCGGCGGGGGGCATTTGTTCGTGGTCGTCGAGGTCGAGCAGGTTGTGGATGTCGGTGCCGTAGACGTCGGCAAGCAGAGCAAGGATCCGCGGGGTGGGGCGGCGGGGTGGGAACGGCCAGTTCTCCAGTTCGCTCAGCCGTGGGGCGGTCATCGCGGCGGCGCCGTCCGGGTCGAGACCGATACGGGCGGTGTGGGTGTTGATGCGGTCGGCGGCCTGCTGCTGGGTCCAGCCGTGCGCCACCCGGTGCGCGGCGCGGGGGCGTAGCCGGTAGCGGCGGGCGAACTCGACCGCGATCTCGTCATGCGTCATGCCGGCCGCGCGCATCCGGGCGCGGAGCTCGTCCTGCTCGACCCGCTGGCTGGGCTTGCTCATGACGACGCCGCACACCCCTTCCCATCGCAGCGAGCCGGTCCCGCCTCTGCGCGGGACATGTCCACGGTAATGGCTCCATCACGGCTTGGGGGTCGGGTCGCCGGTAGCCGCTCGATCATGTGGTGAGCGGTATCGCTGGGAGAATGACGAACCGATGAGTCTGATCGGAGGAATCGTCGCAGGTCACAGGCGTGGAGACGCGCGAATGAATTCTTCACCTTGGAGGGAATGACCACGGATGCCGTCGGGATGATGCTGGAACGGTTCCCGTGCACCTACCTTCAGTGAGGACCGTCCCGATGACCAGGAGCGCCCGCACAACGGCGCCGCGCCGCACCGCGACCGTCGGCACCAGACCCGGGCCAGATGATCATAATGGGCGGGTATGTCGCCGGCCGTGTGACGGCCGTGTCCGGGCGGGACGCTCCGCTGTCGTGGGCGCTGTCCTGCCGGAGTGCGAGCGCCCGCAGGCCACATGCCCGATCCCACAGCCGGGAGACCCGGCATGACCGCCATGGGCATCGCAGCCACCTCATCGGAGGAGACGCTGCCATCCTCGGCTCGTCTCTCCCGCGTGTGGCACCACCCCGCGCACCTCGGGTCTGTCGGCGCCGCGCGCCGCGACGCCACCGGGCAGATCCGACGCTGGAACCTCGACGAGCTGGCGGACACGGCGGCGTTGGTGGTCTCCGAACTGGCGACCAACGCCGTACTCGCCAGCCAACGAACGGACAGCCACGATAGGAACGGCACTCCGACCCGACGCCCGGCCGGGGTCGCGCTGCGCCTCACCTACACCCACCACGATCTGATCATCGAGATGTGGGATCAGGCCGCGGGCCGCCCCGTCCAGCAGGTCACTGATCTCGCTGCGGACAACGGCCGGGGACTTCTCCTCGTCGCGACCCTCGCCCGGAACTGGGGCTATTACCGGATACGGACCGTCGGCAGACACATCGGAACGGGCGAGGGAAAGGTCGTGTGGGCCGCCATAGCGCACGACAGACCACCGGTTCCCGCCGTCGTCACTGATGCACTGGTATCGGTGGGTCTGCCCCGCCGGAGCCCGCAGGCCGACGGATACACAAGCAGCACCGACCCGATCGCCCACGACCACGCTCTGCTCCAACGCGTTATCGACGGCCTGCGCGCGTTCGATGACTGGCCGCGAAGACCGGCGGATCGGTAAAGGACACCCCGGCTTCCCTGATCTTGCACCAGCCTTCACCGCAACACCCCAGGGATGGACAGTACGAGCACACCTGTGACGCACCCGCCCCACAACTGGCTCTCCCCAGCGCCCCGGCTCCCGCGCCGGAGACGTACTCGGCCGCATCCAAACCGGTGAGCGCGGGCCGCCACCGCTGATCCGGCACCTTGGTGGAATGTGCTCTCTACCTGCTCGCGGGAGGAGCGCTGTCATCATGGACGGGTGAGCACGGGGGAACACAACGGCACCGACGTGACGACAGGTGACAACAAGCCCACGGTGTTTCTCAGTTACACCGAGGCGGACGAGCCGTGGGCGGTGTGGATCGCCTGGCAACTGCAGGATGCGGGCTACCGGCCCCGGCTGCAGGCCTGGCACTCGGTCCCCGGCCGTAATTTCGTCGATTGGATCAATGAGGAACTCGCCGCCGCCACCTGCGTACTGGCGATTCTCTCCCCGGCCTATCTGCGCTCCGACTGGTGCGGCGCCGAGTTGAACACCGCCCTCGCCGACGCGGTCAAAGGCCGCAGGACGCTGATCCCGATCCGGGTCGCTCCCTGCGATGCGCCACCGTTGATGCGGCAGCTCGGCTGGATCACCCTGGTGGACCGTTCCGCCGCCGAGGCCCGATATGCGCTGCTGGCCGGGCTACGTGCGGCCACCGACGGCGAAGCACGACCCACGATCCCACGGGTCTACCCCGGTACGGCCGGTGGCAGCGGGTCACATCCGCCGTATCCGGGACCGGACGACGGACAGCTGACCGGCCGTCTGCTGGACCTGGTCACCCAGGCATGCCGGTCACGCTACCCGGACGCCGCCGTCGAGCAGATCATCCGCGGCGGAGGCATGCCGTATGTGAGCGTGGACGGACAGCGCGGTGGGGAACGGCAGCGCTGGCCGGTCGCGGTCAGTGTCGAACCACCCGACATGGACGTGGTGACCGGTTTTCATCAGCAGGTCATCACCCCGGTCTACCTGCCGTTGGACGCGTGGGTGGACTCCGAACTGGTCCATCTCGGAGAGCCACCGGTGGAGGAGGTCCTTCGCCAGGCCCGCCGCCACCGGATCAGGATCTACAGCCTCGCCGAGTTCGAGGGCCGCTGGGATCCCCACCGCTACCTGGCCCGTCAGACCCGGCGTCTCGCCGCCGACCCGACCTACCCGTCCGGCCTGTACGTACCCCAGCGGTTCACCGTCGCCAGCCCCACCGCCCGACCCGGACAGCACGGTGCCGTGCAGGACGACGTGTTCACCGCCATGCGTGTCTGGCTCGACGTCGAGGACGCCCGGTTCCTGCTCGTGCTCGGCGACTTCGGCCACGGCAAAAGCTTCCTGCTACGCGAACTGGCCCGCCGCCTGCCCACCGAACTGCCACAGATCATTCCCCTGCTCATCGAGCTGGGCGCGTTGGAGAAGAGCCACTCCGTCGACGACCTGCTCGTCCTGCACCTGGCCAAGAGCGACGAGGACGGCGTCAGCGTGCGGGCGGTGCGCAGCATGGTCGACCAGGGCAAAGCCGTGCTGCTGTTCGACGGCTTCGACGAACTGGCCTTACGGGTCACCTACGACCGGGCCGCCGAACACCTCAAAACGGTGCTGTCCGCGGTCACCGGCCGGGCGAAGGTCGTGCTGACCAGCCGCACCCAGCACTTCCTGACCGACGACCAGCACCGCACCGAACTCGGCGCCACCGTGCAACTGCAGGCCGCCAGCCGAGAGATCCACCTGGCGGACTTCGACCATGAGCAGATCCGGGAGTTCCTCACCCGCCTGTTCCACCAGAAACTCACCGCCGCCGAGCAGCAGAGCATCGGGACCGGCCAGACGGAACGGGACGACGCCTCCCGGTGCGCGGAGGCCCGACGGCAAGCCGACGCCCGCCTGAAGCTGATCGAGTCGATCGATGACCTGCTGGGGCTGTCGGCCAACCCCCGCATGCTCGAGTTCATCGCCAACCTCGACGAGGCCGAGCTGGAGGCCGCCCGCACCGCCGACGGGATGATCACCTCCGCCGACCTCTACCAGAAACTGGTCGACCGCTGGCTCAGATACGAGGTGGACCGCCGCCAGCCGACCCGAGGCGCCTACCAGACCCTCAACATCGACCAGCTGCGCCAGGCCGTTGACGCCCTCGCGATCGTTCTCTGGACCGCGGCCCAGGAAACCACCGATCTGTCCGGCATGTCTGCGACGGTTCAGGCGACCCTGACCGACCTCGAAACGGTCAAACTGGACGCCGCCCAGGCCACGTTCATCGTGGGCTCCGGCAGCCTGCTTGTGCGCACCCCCGAGGGCGCCTTCCGGTTTGTGCACCGCTCGGTGATGGAATACCTCGTCGCGGTCCAGGCCGCCGGACAGCTCACCGCCGGCGGCACCGGCGGCGCCGCGCCGGGGCTGCTGGCCGTCCGGGAGATGTCCGATCTGATGGTCGACTTCCTCGACGGGGTCGCCGACCGGACCATGCTGGAACAGTGGGCCCGCACTGTGCTGGCCGCGCAGGACGCGGGCGGCACCGCCCAGCGCAACGCCCTGCGGGTCGCCCGGAAGCTCGGGGTGAAGGTCGAGGGCGCCCAGCTGGCCGGCCGAGACCTGCGTGGCCAGGACCTCAACGGCCAGAACCTGCGGTTCGCCGTCCTGACCAGGGCAAACCTGGCCGGTGCGCGCCTGCACCAGCCGGACCTCACCGGCGCAGACCTGACCGGGGCCGACCTGGCGGATGCGGTGCTGGTCCGCCCGGACCTGACCGGCGCCGACCTGCACCACGCCGATCTGACCGGGGCTCTGCTCGTCCGCCCGAACCTCACCGATACCCGGCTGGCCGGCAGCCGATGGACCGGCGCCGCGCTGTTCCACCCCGCCCTCGACGCCGGGACGGCCGGCATCGCCGAGCTCGCGCCCGCGGCGATCGTGGGCCGTGACCCCGTCGACCTCATGGCCCTGCCCGCCGCCGATTCGATCAGCAGCGTCGCCATCGCCGGCCACCTCCTCGCGGTCGCCTGGGGCTCAGCCGTGGTGCTGCTCGACGCCACCAACCTGCAACCCCTGCGTGTCCTCACCGGCCACACCGATGGGGTGACCGCGGTCGCGTTCTCCCCCGACGGCACCACCCTCGCCACCAC
>NZ_CAAAFR010000056.1:98466-108130 GCF_900634745.1 Protofrankia symbiont of Coriaria ruscifolia | reverse complement strand
ACCTTCACCTGCCGCATCACCTCGTCGTAACCCTCCGACGGGAACAACGCCAACGCCACCACGTACCGCAGGGTCAACGCCGCCGGCAGGTCCCGCGTCCGTCGCTCACGCCGCCCGGTCTCGGCGACCACCCGGTCGACCAGCACGTCCGGGAACCGCGCCGCCAACACCCCCAACCCGACCCGGTCCACCAACCGGTCCTCGGGCTTCTCCCTGACCTGACCACGTCTCGGCACCCACCGAACCTACACGATCAGACACTAAGTTCCTGGTATTGGGGTCGGGCCACTCGGACACGGAAAACCACAGGTCGCAGCATCAAAGGGCCGGGCGACAGCGGACATATCCCGGTGGCAGGCGCATCACCTGCACGACCCGCCATCCGTTGCCCGCGGGACCATTAGCACAACGAACAAGCAATCGATCATTGTCGAGATGATCGTCCGGTTTTCATCCGGGCTACACCAGCGATCGAATCACCGGAAGGTAAAGGGGCGGTCTGGCCGGCATCTGGAGCAGGGCATGGCGATGAGTCGCTACGCGCGGCCTGCCCGATCCTTGGTGCGGGCAAGGCAGGTGACGGAACACGCTTGGCAATCAGCGGAAGGTGATGGTCCAGCCTTCGCGTCCGGCCTGAGCGGCTGTGTAGGAGACGCCGTCGACCTTCAGGCCCCGCCTGTCCAGCAGGGTGATCAACCCGCCGCTGTTGCCGAGCTGCATGGGCGGGGACACCGTCACGCGGACGGCGTCGCCGGCGGCGATGACGAGATCGCGCAGAACATGGCGGCGTTTCTGCTGGTCGGCGAACGCCCAACCGGCAAGGTCGATATGGAACGGGCTGGTGTTCACCAGGGTGACGCTTTCTGTTTCAGGCGCGGAGCCGGCAGGGTTGACCAGGGCCGCGACGATACGGACGCGCTGATCGGGCTCGCCGGACGCCGGTCGGGGAGCCGGGCCCACTTCGGTGAGGTCGGGAACAACGTGCCCGGTGGTGTCGTCGGTGTGCCATCCCTGGGACTGGAACGCGAGAAAGACCGCGGCCCACCGGCCGGTGGCAGGAAAACGGAACAGCAGGCCACCGTCCTGCCATACGCCGTCGTCACCGCGGAACCGCCCGCTGTTCCCCTGGTTCATGTGAATGTCGTGGATGCCGTTGCCGGGCGAGAACTCGAATATCTTGTCGGGGATGGCTGCCTCCGGCCCCCAGCGCTGCCCGAACGCGTACACGCGCGCCGCCGGATCCGCGATCGCGCGGGAGACGAAATGGCGGATTTTGTCAGCGAGGTCGTTGTCCAGTCCGGGCTGTGTCGCCGGTAGCGGCCGCATGTCGAGGCGGTCGAACAGGTTGCCCCGGATGTAGTCCAGGGCAGGGCCGTCAGGATGACCGGAAAACGCGGTGAACCCATCGGACAGGGCCGCGAGCGCCGGCAGGATCGGATGCCGGAAATCCTCCTGCGCGACGAACAGCAGCTCCGACGGCTGCTGGCTGGACAGCACGTTGACCGCGATCCGGAAATCGCTGCCGGCGACCCGTAAGCGGATCTGGTAATGCGGGGTGTCGGTCCCGCCTTCGGCACGCTCGTCGACGGCCTGCCCGACCAGTACCCCATAGCCGCGCAATGGCATCCGTTCTCCCCTGAACGCGTGGTCAGCCCCCGACCGCCTGCAGTGTTCTGTCACCAACCATCATCCAGAATGCTACGAAAGCGTAAACACACCGCACGTCGCCGTCAACCGATACGGAATTGACCGATAAGGGGTTGACCGGCGGCGGGCCGACCGATATGGATATCGATCGGCCCGATACAGATCGGCCGGCGCAATAGCAGTGTCGGGGCACCGCGGCGAGTGGATCGGCGGCGTGTCACAACCGGCGCATTCGCCGGCAGCAGTCGACGAAGGCCCGCGCGACGCTGTCGAGTGGGGTGCCGGTGAGCACGCTGTCCGCCACGGCGTTCGCCGCGTACGCAACGGCCAGCGCCCGTGCGGGAGTATCCAGCACCTGCCACGGATCGGCGTCGGGCGGCACGGCACGGCCACCGGCGGCCGTGTATCCGCCGAGGAACCGGGCCCACGCCGCCGGCGCCAGCACACCGGCGGCGTACCAGGCAGCCGGCCGGGCGAGATCCCATATCGGGTCACCGGCGCCGAGGTCGTCGACGTCGATGATCCGCAGGCCCCGGTCGTCGAGTCGGAGCAGCTGCCCCAGATGCCAGTCCCCGTGCACGAGCGCGTCCCCGGGCACGGGCGTGTAGGGCGTGCAGGCGCGGCCCGCTTGCGTGCAGCCGTCCGGTTCCCCACGCGGGAGGGCCGCGTACGCGGCGAGGATCTCCCCCACGAGGGGATCATCGCCAGCCGGACCGGACAGCCCGGACAGCTTCGCCATCGCACGCTCAAGACCCCGGCGGACCCTCGCCGGTGGAACGGGCCGCCACAGGGGTACCGCGTGCAGCCGGGCGAGCAGGGTCGCCGCCTGCTCCCACGGCAGATCGTCGACGGCCGTCTCGGACACCGTCCCGAAATCGTCCGGATGCAGGGGCGTGCCCACCGGCCAGGCGCTGACAAGCCGACCCCGGACCCGTATGAGCATCCCCGGCGCGTCCGCGCCCGGGATGGGAAGGGGCGCAAGCAGGCTGTCGGTCAACCGGGGGTCGGCCGCCAGGCGCAGCCGGAGCGCAAGCTCCGCCGGATCGCTCCCCGGCGCGTGGGCCTTGAGGACGGCATCGCCGTAACGCACCAGCAGCCTGTCGTGACGGGCGGACAGGACGACCGCGACGTCCGGCTTCTGCTCACCCACGATCCGCCGGCCGACCGCTGCCAGTGTGGCAATCAGCTCGGCATCAGCGAATTCGGGTTCGGTGAATTCACCCATCCGCGAGTTCGGGATCCGGAAGCTCCGCGTTCACGAACCGATTCAACCAGGTACACGAAGCGTCTGCTCGACGGTATGTGCAACCTGCGCTCGGCTCCGGTCACCGGACATGTCAATCCGGCATACCAGTCGGCGTGTCAGTAGGCGCCCTCACGGCGCACGACAGCGAACAACGTCCGCCACAGGATGACGAAATCCATCGCCAGGGACCAGTTCTCGACGTAGCGCAGATCCAGGCGGACGGACTCGTCCCACTCCAGGTCCGACCGGCCGCTGATCTGCCACAGCCCGGTGAGCCCGGGCTTGACCATCAGCCTGCGATGCGCGTCGTCCTCGTAGCGGGCCACCTCCGACGGCAGCGGCGGGCGTGGGCCGACCAGCGACATGTTCCCGTTGAGGACATTGAACAGCTGGGGCAGTTCGTCGAGTGACCACTTACGCAAAAAGCGACCGACCGGAGTCACCCGCGGATCGTCGCGTATTTTGAACAACAGGCCCTCGGAACGCTCGTTCGCCGTGCGAAGCCCCTCCAGACGCGCCTCGGCATCGGTGTACATAGAGCGGAACTTGTACATACGGAAAGTCTCGCCGCCACGGCCCACCCGGATCTGTTTGAAGATTGCCGGTCCATGACTGGTCACCCGGACGGCAATCCCGATGGCTAACAGGAACGGCGCTAAGATCAGCAGCGCGCCCAGTGCGAGAACGCGGTCGACGCATGCCTTCAAAACCCGCCGGGCACCGGTGAGCTCAGGTTCCTCGATATGCAGCAGAGGAAGTCCCGCGACCGGACGAATCGAGATCCGGGGGCCGGTGACGTCAGTGAGCGCCGAACTCACGAGAACGTCGACGTCGCTGCCCTCAAGGGCCCACATCACCCGGCGAAGCGTTTCGCCGTCCATTTGCGGGCAGATTGCGACGGTCGTCGCCATGGTTGCCCTGATGGCTGTGTGCAGGCTTTCCAGCGTCCCCACTATGGGAACACCGAGCAGATCGAAACCGCTTCGTTCGAGCCGGTCGTGGCTGTGCCGTCCGGGCAGTCGGTCCAGGCAGACACCGACCACCGACCACCCCGACCTCGGGTCGCGCTGGGCCAACCGTACGAGTGTCGCCGCGGCCTCGCCGGCGCCTATTACCAGGACTCTGTGCAGGCAGCGCCCGTTACGGCGCATACGGTGCAGGATCCCCCGCCCGCCGCAACGCCCAACAACCGCAAGCAACGTCGCCATGGGGAACGCGATGAGGAGGTAGCTCCGGGCGATCTCAAGTTTCGTCGCGTAGGAAATCACCGCGACGCACGCGGTGATTCGGGCGGACGCGTTGACAACCCGTCTGAATTCCTCCGACCCGCCGCCGAGAAACCGCCCCTCGTACGCGCGTCCGAATGCCATCGACAGCACCCAGGCCAACGGCAGCAGACCACTCATCACGATATATGGCCACGACGACACCACCGGATTGTCGCCAAAGCGCACCAGAAATGCCATGATCGTGGCCAGGACACAACCCAGCGCATCGAATATCACGAGAAGTCGAACATACCTGCGTTCCCAGTCGACCTGGGCCCGGTAACCGACCCTTCTTTCCAGCGTGCCGGTGGCTGCCGGCGTCGATTTCGCCGACCGACGGCGCCGTCGTCGCCGGACGAGTCGGGACGCGTCAGCAAAACCAGAATCATCGTGTGGCCACGCGCTGAAACCGTGCACAACGGGTGTCGGTCCGACACCCGTTGACACCCGCGCGTCACCGGGCATTATCTCCGTCACTGCCAGCCCCCCCCAGGACTCGAGCACGTTTTCGTCCGCTACGATCAGAAAATTTCGATCCGCGTCGATCCATTGTCCGGTCGGCGTCCGGCCGGACACCTTCCGCAACCGTTACGCGCAGGCGCCCGCATGACATGCGGGTACTCACGGGAATTTTCGCAACTACCGTGGAAAATCATGGACAGCCTCGGGATCAGCCCTTGCCGCAGGCTGCCCAGCGGCTGTCGAGCATCGTGACGGGCCTGTCGAATTTCCCCGGCCAAACAGCCGGCCAATAGCACGGAGAAAACCTACTGGTACTGCCGGACAAGTAATCCAGCGACCTCCTCGCGGCTACGGCAAGCGACCAGTCGGACAACGTGGGCCAGACATCCACAAACATGCGGCGACTGATGCTAGCAGAGATCCGACACCGCTCACGACATGGGACAAACCCACCCGCCGCCCACCAGCCACTTCAGCCGTAATTGCGATGTAATACCCCGTTTATCTAGAAAATTCCGGTCACACTGAGCCGAATGCACACTACATCCACATAAGATGCTACGGAAAGTAGCATACTCAACAAAATACTACGAAATAATTGCAGCATGCAATCGTCTTGCTACCAAATCGTGGCCATGACAGGAAGCATCTCCGCCGAGACCGAGCCGAGGCCGGGATGTCTTGTGGACGGCCCGGCACGGCCATGGCAACGCACACTTTCACAACGCACGCCTTCACCGCACAGCCGCGGCCCTGCAGGGCCGCGGCCTGTCACGGCAGGGCTGCGACAAGATCGGCAATCGGCTTACGGACGCCGGTGAAAAACGGTGTCTCCAGGCGGGTGTGCGCCCGCGCCCGGCTGGCGCGCAGGTGCCGGAGACAGTCGACGATCCGGTGCAGTTCGTCCGCCTCGAACGCCAGCAGCCACTCGTAGTCGCCCAGCCCGAACGCAGCCACTGTGTTCGCCCGGACATCGGCGAACTCCCGGCCCATGATCCCGTGTTCGGCGAGCATGCCGCGACGCTCGTAGTCGGGAAGCAGGTACCACTCCAGCGACCTGTTGAACGGGTAGACGCATACATACGCCCTGGGATCCTCGCGCCGGACGTAGGCGGGAACATGATTGCGGTTGAACTCGGCCGGCCGGTGCAGGCCGACCCCCGACCACACCGGGGCCAGGGCCCGCCCGAGCGCGCTCTGGCGGAACCGCTGGTAGGTCTCCTGCAGCAGGTCGGGGTCGGGGCTGGTCCACCACAGCAGGACGTCGGCGTCCGCTCGGTAGCCGCTGAGGTCGTAGACGCCCCGGGTGTAGACGTCCTTGGCGAGAGCCCCGTCCAGCAGGTCCTCCATCTCGGCCACGACCGCCGCGCGGTCCGCGGGCAGGGCGTCACGCGCCGCAAAGACCGACCAGGACGTGTACAGCAGCTCGGCGTTGAGGTCCCGGGCGGAGGGGGCGGGATCGGTTCGGGAGGTCTCGGTTCTGGGAGTCTCGGACATGGCCCAATTGTCACCCACCGAGCCGTCAGCGACCCGCCGGTGCCCGCGAGGTCCGCTCACTGTCCGACCCGGACTGTGTCGTCGGAACGCAGCACCGTCTCCGCGGCGGCCTCCCCGGATCGCACGCACGCCGCAATGCCCACCCCGTCGTACCCGGCACCGGCCAGCGCGAGGCCGGCGGGCAGCATCCCGCGCGCCGCCGCCGTCCGCTCAAGATGGCCTGGGAGGTACTGCGGGAGCGCGGCGTCCCACCGGGTCACGCGGCTTGCCAGCGGTCGGGCCGAAAGACCCGTCGCGGCAGCGAGCTCGGCCGCGACGACACCGGCAAGCTCGACGTCGGAACGCTCCAGATCACCTTCGTCGCCGGCCCGGCCGACGCTTGCCCGCACAACGGTCAGACCGGCGTCCGTCGACAGGTGCGGCCACTTCGCGGACAGGAATGTGGCTGCTTTCAGGACGCTGCCCTCACGCGGTGGGACAAGGTAGCCGCTGCCCGGCGGCAGCCGTACCCCACGGTAGAGCAGGGTGATCAACGCCACGGAGGTGTACGGGACCGCGGCCAGTGGCGCGGCCGCGTACGGCGCCACCGATGTCAGGATCTTCCGGGCCTCGTGCGCAGGCACGGCGATGATCACCGCATCGGCCTCGATGTCCCACAGACCCGGCCCGCCGGCGGTGTCGGCACCGAGAGCGATGTCGCTACCGGTGTCGGCACCGGCGGCGTCATCCGGTACGGCCCGCGGGCCGCTCCCGACGACGCTCACCCGCCAGCCGAGGGGGGCCGGGCTCACCGCGCGGACGCTCGTACCCAGCAGGATCTTCGCCTCGCTGGCGTCCGCGACAGCCGCGGCGAACCGTCCCAGACCGCCACGCACCGAGGCGAACATCGGCGTACCGGCGGGGTCAGCCGGTGCCGTCCGGGCCCGTACCCGGTACGCGCCGAGCAGCAGCGAGCGGCTCTCGGACATGATCGGAGTCAGCTGCGGAACCGTGGCGCGCAGCGACATGGCGTCAGCCCGCCCCGCATACACCCCTCCGAGCAGGGGGTCCACCAGTCGTTCGACAACCTGGCGGCCGACCCGAGCGCCCACGAAGTTGCCGACCGTGGGATCGGCTGGCAGCTGGGTGCGCGGCAGCACCAGATCGGCCGCGGCACGGATCAGCCCGGCCGGGGACAGCACCCGCGAACGGATCAGGCCGATCGCGTCGGTCGGAACGCCGAGCATGGTCCGCGGTGGCAACGGGCGCAACCGGCCGGAGATCAGCAGCGCCGCGGTGGTGGTGGCCGGGTGGACGATGTCGTGGCCGAGACCCACATGACGGGCCAGGCGTACCGCGTCCGGCACGCGGACGAGGAACGACTCGGCGCCCTCCTCGACGTCCAGCCCCTCGAACGGGGTCGTCCGCAGCTTGCCTCCGACACGGTCGCCGGACTCGACGACGGTAACCTGGGCCTGGCCCCGCAGCGCATACGCGGCCGCAAGCCCCGCGATACCCGCTCCGACCACGATGACGCGCATGCAGACCCGCTCCTCCCGATTGCGGCCACCTCGCCCGATGTACCCGGCCGCCGCTTGAGTATCGAACGCCGTTGTTCGGCAGCCTCCTGGCCCGGGCCGACAACCTCACTTGCGACAGCCCCAGTTGCGTGACCTGCACCAGTTTCCTCCGCTGGCCGCCCGCCGGGGCGCAACGGCCGGAGATTGCATGACAGGGGTGAGGAAAGGCACCCGGCCGCCCTCGGCGGGCGATGACGGATGCCCGGCACGGCAACTCCCGGCACCGGGGTTCCCGGCACGGTGCTCCCGTTACCGCCGGGCCGTTAGCCGCCGGGCCGTTAGCGCCGGCACCGACCAACGTCCGCCGGAGCGGCCCTCCCGGACGGCCAGGGCGGTCAGAACCCGGTCACAGCGGTCGGGCCCCGGTCAAAGAGCGGTCAGAACTCGTGCACCAGCTCGACGATGTGGGCGAGCACGCCCGGATCGGTCTCGGGTAGCACCCCGTGCCCGAGGTTGAACACGTGGCCGTCGGCCTTGGCACCACGAGCGCACACGTCGTGGACCTTCTCGGCGAGGACGTCACGCGACGCGAAGACGGCGGTCGGATCGAGGTTGCCCTGGACCGCACGGCCCGGACCGATCCGGCGGGCGGCCTCGTCCAGCGAGACCCGCCAGTCCACCCCGACCACGTCGGCGCCCGCCTCGGCCATGGCGCCGAGCAGCTCTCCGGTGTTCACCCCGAAGTGGATGCGGGGGACGCCGTCACCGGCGAAGGCGTCGAGAACCCGCCGGCTGTGGGGAAGGACGTAGCGGCGGTAGTCGGCCTCGTCCAATGCCCCGGCCCACGAGTCGAACAGCTGCAGCGCACTCACCCCCGCGTCCACCTGGACACGCAGGTAACCGATGGTGATGTCGGCGAGCCGCTCCGCCAGTTCGTGCCACAGCCGTGGTGCGCTGTACATCAACTGTTTGGTGCGGGCGTGCGTCCGGCTCGGTCCGCCTTCGACGAGGTAGCTGGCCAGGGTGAACGGAGCTCCCGCGAATCCGATCAGTGGGGTCGGCCCCAGCTCCCGCACGAGTGTGTGGACGGCTTCGGTCACGTACGGCACGTCGTCACCGGCAAGCGGCCGCAGCCGGGTCAGCGCGGTGTCGTCACGGACCGGGTCCGCGACGACCGGACCTACCCCGGCGACGATGTCGATGTCCACGCCGATGGCAACCAGAGGCAGCACGATGTCGGAGAACAGGATCGCGGCATCCGTGCGGAAGCGACGCACCGGCTGCAGAGTGATTTCCGTCACCATGTCCGGATCGCGGCAGGAGTCGAGCATCGCCGTGCCGGCGCGCAGTTTGCGGTATTCGGGTAGCGCGCGGCCTGCCTGGCGCATGAACCACACCGGAACGCGCCCGGCGGGCTCCCCTCTGCAGGCACGCAGAAACGGCGCACTGTGCAGATCGGGTATTCCGCCTGACTCGGATGTTTCACTCAATTCGGGTACTTCGTGCAATTCGGATGCCTCAGCGGACACGTCCGGGGCCGCACGCCTGGGTACCACTGCCGAGTCCACCACTGCCGAGTCCACCACTGCCGAGTCCACCACTGCCGGATCCACCGCCGCCGAACACATGACCCTGATGGTTGCACGTCCACCGTGGTGGGTGTCGCCGACGGGGAACCGGCCCGGCCGCGACGTCTGTCACGCCTGCCGCACCGCGCGAACACGGCATGGGTGCGGGGTGCGGGACGAAGCCGGCGCAACACGACATCCTGGCGCCCCGGAGGGTCAGCAGATCGCCCTGAAGACGGTTTATCTTCGACAGGACGTAGAATAGAACAGCCGCCCGGATCCACGAGTCCTCCCACCCCGCCGGAGGCGGCGCGACCATGCCGTCGTGATGACTATGGAGGCCGAACATGCCAGCCGACGGCGAACGCCGGCAGCCCGACAACGGCACCTCGATACTCGCCGCCGCCCGGATGATCTCTATCGCCGAGGCGACGTCCTTCCTGTTCCTGCTGGCGGCAACCGCGGTCAAGCACGGGG
>NZ_CAAAFR010000056.1:75409-98357 GCF_900634745.1 Protofrankia symbiont of Coriaria ruscifolia | reverse complement strand
TTCACGGGGTGCTCTTTCTCGCCTACTGTGCGGTCATCATCGCCGTCGCCTCGGGCCACCACTGGCCGGCACGCAGGACGTTGCTGGCGCTCGGCGCGTCCGTCCTGCCCGTCGCCCCCTACTTCGTCGAACGCCGATGGTTGCAGGCGCCGGCAACGAGCCGCGCCCAGACCGGAGGAGCGGGCGGTTCCACCGCGTCAGCCCCGGAATCGGCCTTCTGAGCCGGCCGACGGCACGCTCAACCCGACCCGACTGAATGGCACAAATACCCCAATAGGCTGTCAACAGGATTGATACTCCAATAGCTTTCATATCGGACATCGTGCACGCGCACGACACGCCGGGTCCGAATGCGTGGAGATGGGGCCTGTCCGTGCCACCGTCAGGGAAGTCGGGATGGGATGAGAGGGTCCGTGATGTCCACACGTGCCCTTCTGCCGTGGGTGTGCCCTGGGGAGTGGTGTCCGGATGGAACAGGTCCTTGTGGGCGGTGACGGGCTGACCCTGCTGATGTGCCCGCAGTGCGGCGACGAGCGCGGTTTCGAGCAGCCACCGTGTTGCGACGGGCACGGCGCGGACTGCCCCGACCGTGCCTGCGTCGACTGCGGAACAGCCGTATGCGTCAACCCGGGGCAGGCGGACTTCCCGGCTCCACGGGCGCGTGTGGAGGTGCCGGGACCGTCCGGCGGATCACCGCTCCAACAGCAATTGTGCCATGTCGCCTGATCGGTCGGCCGGTCCCTGTCGACCGGTCCGCACCCCGATCGCTTGTCCCGGTGCCCACGCTCCGTCGCGCGCCCGCGGTCAGGACGTCCTAACGTGACGTCCATGGGCGCATCGCTGTCTCCGGACGGCGTCCCGTCTGTCTTCGTCGCAGCCACGGCAGCGCTACGGGACGCGTTGGGCCGAGTTCGCTCGGAGGTCGCGGTACATGAGCTTCAGGCACCGACGAAGCTTGCGCCGTATGCGTTCGCGGTCGCCGGTGGGCTGTCACGGGACGGCGACGAGGCGGCCTCGGGCCGCCTGATCCTCCTGTTCGATCCGGCCGGGCACAGCGCCTGGGAAGGCACGGCGCGGTTCGTCTGCTACGCCCGTGCGGCGGTCGATCCCGAGATCGCCGCGGACCCGTTCCTGCCCGAGGTCGTCTGGTCGTGGCTGCATGACGCGCTGGAGGCCAACCAGGTCGGGTACCGCGCGATGGGTGGCACCGTGACCATCACGAACTCGAAACGGTTCGGCGTGCTGGCGGCGGACGGCGACAACTCGGACGTGGAACTGCGATGCTCGTGGTCGCCGGACTGGGCCGAAACAACCGCCGGCTGCAGCCACCGCGCGTGGCGGCCTACCGAGGCGGTGGCCCACCTCCACTCCTTCGCCGACCTGCTGGCGGCCATGGCGGGCCTGCCGCCGCGGGTCTGCGGAGTGGTGCCCCTGCCGTCCCGTCGCGGCTGAGGTCGACCCCGGACACCCGCGATCCCATCGCCACCGCAAATCCCACCACCGCCACCACAAGGAGCAACCGTGACCTTTTGTCATTCGCCTCACTGTCCACTCCACCGTCCGCCCCTGCATCGCACCGTCTGAACACAATGCGTGCTCGTATGGTTCTCCACGGTGAAAGTAGGCCCCTGATCCGAGGCAAACCGCCGTCCTCGGCCAATCTGGTCGGGTCCTCTGCGCCCGACCGGCCTGCTCGGGCGCTGTTCGCGACGTACCATCGCCGATCGTGACGTCGACGGTTCCGGACTCATCCCACCAACTCGGCCAAGGTCCAGACGGCAGCGCGGAACAGGCCCGCCCGTTGCTGGAACCCTCCGAGGGCATACCTGCCGTCATCGTCGACCAGGCGGCGCTGCTCACGGCCGTGGCACAGCTGGCTGCCGGCACAGGCCCGGTCGCCTTCGACGCCGAACGGGCCTCAGGCTATCGCTACAGCCAGCGGGCCTACCTGGTCCAGGTACGCCGCCGTGGCTCGGGAACCCACCTCATCGACCCGATCGCGCTCACCGACCTCACCTGCGTGCAGGACGCCATCGGTGACGCCGAATGGGTCCTGCACGCGGCCAGCCAGGACCTGCCCTGCCTGTCCGAGGTCGGCCTGCGTCCGCGCAGGCTGTTCGACACCGAGCTGGCCGGCCGGCTGCTGGGCTACGAACGGGTCGGGCTCGGGATCATGGTCGAGAAGATACTGGGTTTCACCCTGGAGAAGGGGCACTCCGCCGCCGACTGGTCCACCCGGCCGTTACCCGAACCGTGGTTGCGCTATGCCGCGCTCGACGTCGAGCTGCTCGTCGAACTGCGCGACGTCCTGGAAACCGAACTGGAGGCGCAGGGCAAGCTGTCGTTCGCCCGTGAGGAGTTCGCCACGATCGCGGCCGCTCCCCCGCGTGAACCACGACCGGACCTGTGGCGGCGCACCAGCGGGATCCACCGGGTCCGCAACCGGCGCCAGCTCGCCGCGGTCCGCTCGATGTGGACGGCCCGGGACCGGATCGCCCGCGAACGCGACGTCGCGCCCGGACGCGTGCTCCCGGATAGTGCGATCATCGAAGCGGTCCTGGCCAATCCCGCGGACGTCGAGGCCCTGACCCGGTTGCCGATCTTCTCCGGCCCGCGTCTGCGCCGCAGCGCGCGGACCTGGTTCACCGCCCTGCGGGAGGCCGCCGGACTGCCCGAGGACACCCTGCCCATGCCCGCCGCGGCCGGCGGTGACACCCTGCCCCCACCGAGCCGCTGGGCCGACCGCGATCCGGTAGCTGCCGCCCGCCTGGCCCAGGTGCGGGCCCGTCTCGCCGCGATCGCCGCCGAACGGACCATGCCGGTGGAGAACCTGCTGGAACCGGCCCTCGCCCGCAGACTCGCCTGGTCACCACCCCAGCCGGTGACTGTTGAGCTGGTGGCCGGGATGCTCCGGGACGGCGGCGCCCGGCCCTGGCAGGTGGCACTCACGGCTGGACCGGTCGCAGACGCCCTGACCGAGCCAGCGCAGGCGGAATCACCAGCGGCAGGGGTGCAGCAGACGGCGTCCCAGGATGCGGGATCACCGGAGACGCCGTCGCGACCGGACGTCCCGGACGTCCCGGACGTCCCGGACGAAGGTGCGTAGCCGGTCGCGCCTGTCGGGGTCAGACAGGGTTACCCATGGGTAACCTTCTGCCGTAGGCTGACCGTGTCGGCGGTCACGTCGACACCGGTACCGTCCTCCCGGTAGATCGCCACCCGTCGCGCGCGCTTCGCGGGCGTGACAGGCCCCCGTTTCGGTAGCGACCTGCCGGGTTCCCCCGGTCAGGAGGCACAATGTTCCTAGCTGCCAGGGACTCCGTCCGCGACGTCGTGTTCGTCGATGGCGTCCGTACCCCCTTCGGCAAGGCCAAGGGGGTCTATTCCGAAACACGATCGGATGATCTCATCGTCAAGGTCATCCGCGAGCTGCTGCGGCGCAACCCGTCACTACCGGCGGAACGGATCGACGACGTGGCGATCGCCGCAACCACGCAGACCGGCGACCAGGGCCTGACCATCGGCCGGGTCGCGGGCATCCTGGCCGGCCTGCCGCAGTCCGTGCCCGGCTACGCCATCGACCGGATGTGCGCCGGCGCGGTCACCGCCGTCACCACCACCGCGTCCGCGATCGCCATCGGCGCCTACGACGTCGCGATCGCCGGCGGCGTGGAGCACATGGGCCGCCATCCCATGGGCGAGGGGGCCGATCCCAACCCCCGCTTCGTCTCCGAGAAGCTCATCGACACGTCCGCGCTGGTCATGGGCCAGACCGCGGAGAACCTGCACGACCGCTACCCGAAGATCACCAAAGCGCGGGCGGACGCCTACGCCTTGGCCTCCCAGCAGAAGGTGGCCAAGGCATACGCCAACGGCCAGATCCAGCCCGACCTCGTCGCGGTCGCCGCCCGCCATGCCGACAGCGGCTGGGAGCTGGTCACCACCGACGAACCACCCCGCCCGGACACCACTCTGGAAGGCCTGGCGGGCCTGAAGACCCCGTTCCGGCCGCACGGCCGGGTGACCGCGGGCAACGCCGCCGGCATCAACGACGGCGCCACCGGCTGCCTCCTCGCCGCCGCGGAGGTCGCCGAGGAACTCGGCCTCACCGCGAAGATGCGGCTGGTCGGTTTCGGTTTCGCCGGCGTCGAACCGCACGTGATGGGAGTCGGCCCGATCCCCTCCACCGAGAAGGCGCTGGCCCGCACCGGCCTGTCCATCGGCGACATCGGGCTGTTCGAGCTGAACGAGGCGTTCGCCGTCCAGGTACTCGCCTTCCTCGACCACTTCGGGATCGCCGACGACGACCCGCGGGTGAACCCCCTGGGCGGGGCAATCGCGCTGGGGCATCCGCTGGCATCCAGCGGCGTCCGGCTGATGACACAGCTCGCGCGCCAGTTCGCCGAACGCCCCGACGTCCGCTACGGGCTGACCGCCATGTGTGTGGGCTTCGGCATGGGCGCGACCACCATCTGGGAGAACCCGCACTTCAACGGTGACAACGGTGACGCGCAGGCGTCCGACCGGACGGGAGAAGCCCGATGAGCGGCAGGACTCAGACGGCGGCCCTCGACTTTCCCGCCGAAGTGGTGACGCATGCCCACGTCCGCTACGTGACCCTGCCGGGCGTGGCCGGGCCGGTCGCCCTCGTCACCCTGGACAACGCTCTGGACCACACCCGCCCGTCGACCTTCGGGCCCGCCGGGCTGCGCAGTCTGCTCGCCGCCGCGGACGAGATCGAGGCGCACACCCCGGCCGTGTCGGCGATCGCCGTCACCGGCAAGCCGTTCATCTTCAGCGTCGGCGCCGACCTTGCCTTCCGGTCGTCGCTACGCGACCCGGAAGCGGCCCGGGCCGGTATCCACGCGATCGGCGAGCTCGGGCACGCGGCGTTGCGCCGGATCGGCGAGGGACGCCTGGGCGACCGCAAAGTCCCCACATTCGCGCTGGTCAACGGCGCGGCCATGGGCGGCGGCCTGGAAGTGGCACTGCACTGCGACTACCGTGCGCTGTCCTCGGACGTCACCGCACTGGCGCTGCCGGAGATCTTCCTCGGGCTGCTACCCGGCTGGGGCGGAACCCAGCTGCTGCCGAACCTCGTCGGCGCGGACCGCGCGGTCACCATCGCCATCGAGAACCCGCTGAACCAGAACAGGATGCTGCGCGCCGCGCAGGCGTTCACCCTTGGTCTCGCGGACGTGCTGCTCGAGCCGGCGGACTTCCTCGAAGAGGCGCTGCGCTGGGCCGGTCGCGTCATCCGCGGCGAGATCGACCCGGCGGCGGCCCGGGCGCCGGTGCAGCGCGGCCAGGCCTGGGCGGATGCGGTCGCCCGCGGCCGGGCCCTGGCCGACGCCAGGCTGCACGGTGCCGCCCCGGCGGCTGACCGGGCGCTGGACCTGATCGCGCTCGCCGAAACCGCCGACCGGGACACCGGCTACGCGGCCGAGACCGAGGCGCTGGCCGACCTCGCCGTCAGCGAGGAGCTGGCCGCCAGCCTCTACGCCTTCGACCTGGTGCAGAAACGGGCGAAGCGTCCCTCCGGCGGACCGGATGCGGCCCTGGCCCGGCCGGTGACCAAGGTCGGTGTGGTCGGTGCCGGGCTGATGGCCAGCCAGCTCGCGTTGCTGTTCGCGCAGCGCCTGGAGGTTCCGGTGGTGCTGACCGACATCGACCGGGCCCGCCTCGACGCCGGCCTCTCCGCGGTTCACCGTGAGATCGACAATCTGCTGGCCAAGAAGCGGATCTCCCCGGACAAGGCGTCCCGGTTGCACAGCGCTGTGACCGGCTCCCTGACCAAGGACGCGTTCGCCGACGCCGATCTCGTCATCGAGGCCGTCTTCGAGGATCTGGCGGTCAAGCAGCAGGTACTCACCGAGCTGGAGGCGGTCGTCAGCCCCGAGACCCTGCTGCTGACCAACACCTCGGCTCTGTCGGTCAGCGACATGGCGTCGGTGCTGGCACACCCGCAGCGGGTCGCGGGGCTGCACTTCTTCAACCCGGTGGCGGTCATGCCGCTGGTCGAGGCGGTGCGCGGCAGGCAGACCGACGACGCCGCGATCGCGACCACGCTCGCGGTCGCGAAACAGCTCAGGAAGAACGCGGTGCTCACCACGGACACACCCGCGTTCGTCGTCAACCGCCTGCTCACCCGGTTCATGGGCGAGGTGCTGGCCGCCATCGAGAACGGCACCCCGGTGGACGAGGCCGACCAGGCCCTCGTGCCGCTCGGTCTGCCCATGTCCCCGCTGGTGCTGCTCGGGCTGGTCGGCCCCGCCGTCGCCCTGCACGTCGCCGAGATCCTGCACACCGCCTACCCGGACCGCTTCGCCGCGCCTGAGGGTCTGGCCCGCCTGGTGGCCGCCGGCAAGACCAGTGTCTACACGTGGGGCGCAGACGGGCAGCAGGTCGACCCCAGCGCCGCCGAACTCATCGGGGTCGCGGCAGGCGGTGACACCCCGGTTCTGACCGGCGATCAGGTGCGGGAGGCGTCCCTGGCCGCGCTCGCCGAGGAGATCCGCGTCCTGCTCGACGAGGGCGTGGTCGCCGAGGCCTCCGATGTCGACCTGTCCCTGCTGCTCGGCGCGGGCTGGCCGTTCCATCTCGGTGGCATCACCCCCTACCTGGACCGCACCGGCATCAGCGAAAAGATCACCGGCCGCCGGTTCACCCCACCCGGCGTGGCAACCCTGTCCTGATTCGTCCCGGCCCGGTCGGTGTCCTCCCGACATCGACCGGGCCCACCCATTACCAACTGTCTGCTCGCGGGCCCTTTCCCCCTCGCCGTCTGCCTGCCCCAGATGTCCCGCTCCGCCAGGCACTCGGGTCCGGCGAAACCTGTCGGTGGTGACTGGCAGCATGGCCGGCATGGTCAACTGGAATGATGTGGAGGCTGCGGCCCCGGAACTCGCAGCGGCAGTCAAGAGCCGGTTCGAGGCGTACGGGCTGGCAATCCTCGCTACCCTCCGGCGCGACGGCTCGCCCCGGGTGAGCGGAGTCGAGCCGCTGTTCGCGCTCGGCAAGCTGTGGCTCGGCATGATGCCCGACTCACGCAAGGGAATCGACCTGTTACGAGACCCGCGATGCGCCCTGCACAACGCGACAACGGACAAGAACGTCACCGAAGGTGACGCGAGGATCAGCGGGAAGGCGGTCATGGTGACCGATCCGGAAAGCCTTGACGCCTATCGCGCGGCCTGGGCCGCATCTGCGTAGATTCCCGTGCCCGAGCCGTTCACTCTGTTCAGGATCGACGTTACCGAGCTTGTAATGATCGGCGTCGCCGACAAGGAGCTTGTTGTCGACTTCTGGCGGGAGGGAGGCCCACCCACGCGGACGACCCGAAAATAGGCAGCCGGCGGAGTAAACCGGCTCTCCGGCGCCTGCTCAGCCCGAGGTGCGGTTCGGCTCGGGCTGTGACGGGATGGCTTCCGGTGGTGAGAGATTGCCGTTGATGGCATCTCTTGGCCGCAGAGCCATGCCGACCCCCGCCCACACCAGGTCGGCCACGGTCGCGAACAGCCGGATGATCAGAGCGAGCACGGTCGCCGGGCCGGCCGCGAGCGCCGGCGCCAGCGTGAGAACCAGCACCGCCTCGCGCACACCCGCGCCGGCCGGGAGCACCAGCACGAGGAAACCGGCTGTCCAGGCGAAGGCGTACCCACCCACCGACAGCAGCAGCAGAGGCGCGCCGTGCACCGACGGCGTGAGGTCACGGGCGAGCAGCCAGGTTGCCACACCGAAAAGCACGAAGCCTGCCAACAGCCAGCCAGCGGCAGCCAGCACGTGGCGTCCGCTCGGGGGCTGTTCCAGCGGCGGGCGGCGCAGCAGCCGGAACGCGAACGCCAGCAGCGCGGACAGCACCGGCGGATACAGCACGACCGCGAACACCGGGACGGCCACCAGCACCAGGCCGTAGTGACGCAACGCGCTCGCCGACACGAACGGCAGGGTCACCGCAGCGGTCATACCGCCGCAGGGAACCGCCAGAGCCAGCACGATCAGGCTGGCGGACGCGGCCTTCGGCCGGGGCACACCGTGGCCCCGGGACAGCTCCATCTGCGCCAGCACCGGCCACACGCTGCCGGGGACGTATTTGCCGACCTGCCCGACGAAGAAGATCTGTACAGCAACCCGCAGGGGCAACACCACGCCGAGCGCCGCCAGCAGGGCCCGCCACGACAGCACGGTCGTACCGACCGCCAGCACCGTGACGAGACCGGACGCGACCACGCCGAACACGGTCAGCTCGCCGAGCGACGCACCGACGGTGTTCCACTGGCTGACCATGGCGACGGCGAGCAGCCCCGTCGCGACCAGCAGCGCCACACGCACCAGCCATCGGCGCGCATCCCGATGGCGGCCCGCATCTGGACGGCGGCCCGGCTCCGGCTGGCAGCTCGGCTCAGCCGGACGGCTGTCCGCAGTCGGCCGACCACGGACGTCAACAGGCCGTGTCCACCGCACCACCCCAGCCTAGAGGCCTGGGACCTCGGGCCTCTGGCGACCCGGGGGCCCTGGGCTTCCCGCAGCGCGAAAGGGACATGACCACGCCGCCTTTGACCCTGTAGGCGGCGCATAAGAAGCATGATCGAATATTGATTCGAATCATGAAAGTGAGGAGTAGACGGTCGTTACAGCAGCCGTTTTCGTACTCAATTTCTTGATCAAAATAGGGCGTGTGGTTAGTTGATCCGCACTTTGAGACCCGGCCCCTGGTCGGATGCAGCCAGCCGGGCTCACTGGCGTCCAACCGCTGGCAGGCCGCGAGCAAGGTGCGCAGAGCCAGGTCCAGAGGGCTCGGGCACCTATGTGGGCGTCCGAGCCCTCTGGACCGTGACGGGCTTACTGAGCTTGTTGGAGACCACCAGCCCGGTACGGCCGCCGGCCCACAGAACCCGCCGGAAGCCGCAGCGATCCGGATGCGGATCCGGACGCAGGGCCGGCCAGAAGCGGATCAGCTGGGCCAGAGCCGGATCAGAGCTGACCCGCGGCGGTCTCCTCCTCGGCCTCGCCATCGAGAACCGGCGCGCGACCGGCGACCATCTCGACGATCCTGCGGGCGAGCTCCTGGGCGGACAGGCCGATGTCGGCCATGACCTGGTCACGCTTGCCCTGGTCGAGGAAGGTCTGCGGGATACCGAAGTCCCGCAGCGGCACGTCCACGTCGGCGTCCCGCAGCAGCTGCGCGAACGTCGAGCCGACCCCGCCGACCCGGCCGTTGTCCTCGACCGTGACCACGAGCGAGTGCGCCCGGGCCAGGTCGACGAGCACCGGGTCGAGCGGCTTGACCCACCGCGGGTCGACGACGGTGATCCCGATGCCGTGGCTGGCCACCCGCTCGGCGACCTGCAGGCAGGTCGCCGCCATCGCGCCGACGGCCACCAGCAGCACCTCCCGGGTCGGGGTGACCTCCGGCGAGCGGTAGAGGACGTCGACCGACCCGACCCGTTCGATCGCGGGAATGTCCGGGTTGACCTTGCCCTTGGAGAACCGCACCACCGACGGCCCGTCGGTGATCGCCAGCGCCTCCCGCAGCTGGGCGCGCAGGGTGGGTGCGTCCCGCGGCGCGGCCAGCGACAGCCCGGGTACGAGCTGGAGGAAGGACATGTCCCACATGCCGTTGTGAGAGGGCCCGTCCTCGCCGGTGACACCGGCGCGGTCCAGGACGAAGGTCACCGGAAGCCGGTGCAGGGCGACGTCCATCAGCACCTGGTCGAACGCACGGTTGAGGAACGTCGCGTAGACGCACACCACCGGCTTGAGACCGCCGAGTGCCAGGCCCGCGGCCGAAGTCACCGCATGCTGCTCGGCGATGCCCACGTCGAACACCCGGTCCGGAAACGTCGTGGCGAACTTCTGCAGGCCGACCGGCTGCAGCATGGCGGCCGTGAGCGTGACCACGTCCGGGCGTTCGTGGCCGAGCTGGACGATCTCGTCGGAGAAGACGTTCGTCCAGCTCGTTCCGCCGCCGGCGGCCGTGGGCTTGCCGGTGCTCGGATCGATCACTCCGACGGCGTGGAAACAGTCGGCGTCATCCTGCTCGGCGGCCGGGTAGCCGAAGCCCTTGCGGGTGACACAGTGGACGATGACGGGCCCGCCGAAGTCGCGGGCGCGCCGCAACGCGGTCTCCACCGCGTGGACGTCGTGCCCGTCCACCGGCCCGACGTACTTCAGGCCGAGGTCCTCGAACATGCCCTGCGGCTGGACGACGTCCTTGATGCCCCTCTTGATGCCGTGCAGGGCGTCATACAGCGGCGGGCCGACCAGCGGGGTGCGGCCCAGGACCTGCTTGACGACGTCGAGGACCTGCTCGTATTCGGGAGCAAGCCGCAGCGAGGCCAGATGGTCGGCCAGCCCGCCGATCGTCGGGGCGTAGGAACGCCCGTTGTCGTTGACAACAACGATCACCGGACGGTCTGCCGCGGCGATGTTGTTCAATGCCTCCCAGCACATGCCACCGGTCAGCGCGCCGTCACCCACGACCGCCACGACCGACCGGGACTCCCCGCGCAGTGCGTACGCCCGCGCCAGCCCGTCGGCGTAGGACAGCGCTGTGGAGGCGTGGGAGTTCTCGATGATGTCGTGCGGCGACTCCGCCTGGCTGGGATATCCGGACAGGCCACCGCGCTGACGCAGGTCCGTGAAGGCGTCCGCACGGCCAGTCAGGATCTTGTGGACGTACGCCTGGTGACCGGTGTCCCACAGGATCCGGTCGTGCGGCGAGTCGAACACCCGGTGGATAGCCATGGTCAGCTCGACGGCCCCGAGGTTGGGCCCTAGATGACCACCTGTGCGAGCCACCGCGTGGATGAGAAAGTCACGGATCTCCGCCGCCAGAGCGGGGAGGTCCTCGGCTGCAAGTTTTTTCAGATCGTGCGGATTGCGAACGGTCGACAGAAGCGACACTGGCACTTCCTCTCCGTGCACTCCCTCCCCCCTTCGTGAGGGGATCCGGCCCCGGACGGGCTCAGTCTACGCAGGTCAGCGGATCATTCAGGGTCACGGAGCGGACATGTGAGCACGTTCCAAACAGGCCACAACCGGGGCAGTTGGCGCCTACGATGCGCGGTTCGCTCCGCTCCACGGCTACGCCGGAGCGTGCGTGCCCCGTTCTCCCCCGGGCGTGTTCACCAGGATCGCCACGCACTCCACGTGAGCGGTCATCGGGAAGAGGTCGAACGCTCTCAGCGTGACAAGTGAGTAGCCCTGCGCGGCTGCCACGGCGAGGTCACGTGCGAGGGAAGCCGGATCGCAGGACACGTACGCGACGGCCCGCGGGCCCAGAGCCAGCAACGCCTGCATCACGGCCCGCCCGGCGCCCGCGCGGGGTGGGTCGAGAACCGCGACGTCGGCACCGGTGGCGGCCAACCCACGCAGGGATCCCGGCGAGACCCGAACGCCCCGTAGCGACACCTGAGGCAGGTCGGCGAGGCTGCGCGCTGCCGACGCCACCGCCGATGGATCCGACTCCATCGCCACGACCGTGCCGCTCGGGCCGACGGCTTCCGCGAGCGCGGCGGCGAACAGACCCGCGCCGGCGTACAGATCGAGTGCGGTCTCCCCCGCACGGGGTGCCAGGCCTACAAGCACCGCCTCCACCAGCACCTCGGGCGCACCAGGGTGAACCTGCCAGAACACCCCGGGGCCGAGCCTGAACCGGCGATCGCGCACCACCTCGACGATCTCAGTCTCGACTTCAGAACCAGAGCTGGAGCTGGAGCTGGAGCTGGCGGATGGTCCCGGGAGCTGGGTGACGACGGCGGTACCGCTCGACATACTCGCGGCGACCTCGACCTCGGTCTCACCGGCGTCGCGCACCGGGAAAACCCGGTCGGCGACCGCCGCGCGCACCAGCGGATGGGCGATCCGGCAGTCCGCCGCGGGAACGACCTCGTGCGAACGGTGGCCACGCAGCGCGACCGCACCCTGCTCGGTCAGCACATACCGCATCCGGGTCCGCCAGCCCAGGCCCTCGTCGGACCGGTCCGACGAGGACGGCGAACCCGACAGCGAACCCGGCTGCGGCGCGCCCGGTGACGACACGTCCGGTGACGACACGTCCGGTGACGACACGTCCGATGGCGGCACGTCCGGCGGCAGCCCCGCTGGTAAGGCCTCCACCGCCTCGACCTCGACCGGGCAGTCCAGCCCCGCCAGGCGGCGCAGCTGCTCGCGGACCACCTCCGCCTTGAGCCGCCGCTGCGCAACAAGGGAGGCGTGCTGCCAGTCGCATCCCCCGCAGCGCCCGGCCCCGGCGTGCGGGCACGGCGGGACGACACGCTCCGGTGAGGCGCGCAGCACCTCGACGGCGTCCGCCCGCCAGTACCTGTCGTGTGAGGTGTCGGTCAGGCGAGCCCGCACCCGCTCACCGGGCAGGGCATGGCGGACAAAGACCACCCGGCCGTTGTCATGGGCCACACAGCTCCCGCCGTGCGCCACCGACCCGACCTCGACCTCGATCACGTCCCCGGTCACGTCCCCGATTTCGATCATCTCCCGGGGCTGTCGAGGACCGTTCCCTCGATGACCGGCCCTTCGCCGGACGCACCGGCCGTGGCGCCGTCACGCCCGTCCGCGGCAGACTGGCGCGGCGCCAGTCGCCGCACGATGGCGAAGGTCGCGAGAATCGCCACGCCGAACAGGGGCAGACCGAGAGCGAGGTTGGCCGCGCCGAGCCAGCCGGGCTCGCCGGCCAGGTACAGCAGGCCCTGGACGGCGAAACGAACAACGAAGACCGCGATCCAGACCAGCGTCGCCCACAACGCGGCACGACGGGTGTCGGCATGCTGACGCCAGCCGGCGTAGCGGGCGTCCATCGCCGCCATCACATAGCCGGCAAGCGGGCGGCGCGCCAGCAGCGACAGCAGACCGACGGCCGCGAACGCGGCGTTCTTGGCGATGCTGGGCAGGAAGAAACCTTCGGCGCTGTGCGTACGGGATGCAACGAAAGCGGCCACAGCAACCGCGAACAGACCGGAGAACGCCTGCTGAACCGGCTCCCGCCGGACCATCCGCAACACCACGAGAACAGCAGCGACGGCGATCGCGACCGCAATACCCGCGGCCAGCCCGGCCTCGGCGTTGACGGTGACGAAGGCGACCGTGGGAATGGCGCCGTCGACCATCCCTCGGACGCCACCCACGGCCTCGGCCAACGATGCCGGTGGCTGCCGCGGCGACATGCGCCGGTCGCGGCTGGACGCGCTCACGCGGCGGCGGGCGACACGGACGACAGCGCGTGTCGCGGGTCTGCGGTCGCGAGGCGACTGCCGGAGTTCATCATCATGACAACTGCCTTCACTGGTGTATGCCACCTGGAATCGGCGTAAAGCAAACCGGTGTAACACCCGGGCAACGAACCAGCCCGGCCCGGTGTGCCCGATTCCCGCTGGTGGGACGCTGGGAGCCGGGTATCGGCAGGGTCCTCAGCGCTCCCAGGACCCATGCCTCCGGCGGCGCGAGAAAAACATGATCGCGTCGCCTTTGGCCCTTCAACGCCCCGGCACCCTGACACGCCCTAACCGACTTCAACCGACTTCAACCGACTTCCGCGATCCGCACACCCGGAGCCGGCATCCGAGCCGCCGTCACCGCGACACCGGGCGTGGCGTCACGCGGATCCGGATCGAACGGGTCGGCCTGATCGTCCGAGCCGTGCGGATCGGTGACCTCCCTGGGCAGCTTCAGCGGCAGCGGGTCACGCAGCGGCATCGCATGGTCGCCGCGCACCACCACCAGCCGACGCAGCGCCTCCGCCAGCAGCGGGGCGGCGGCGGGGTCGAGCGCGGCATAGCCGGTGAAAACGACCCGCAGGAACCAGCGCGGGCCGTCGATCCCCACCATGCGACCGGGCATGAACTCCCCCGGCGTACCGGTCGGCAGTTGCAGGCGCAACTCGCTTCCGTGGAGTCCGCCGGTTTCCTCGGCCGCTCCCGCACCGGCGCGCAGGGAGTCCACGATCTCGGCGCGCACCTCGTCCCACAGGCCGATGCTCTTCGGCGCGGCAAAGACTGACAGCTCCATCCCGCTCTGCCCGTCCGTGAGTGTCACCGTCAGCAACTGCCCGGACGCCTGGTCGATCTGGAACTGCACCTGGACCCCGTCGATCACCGGGATCCGCAACGACCCCAGATCGAGCCGCCGGACGTGGTCGGCCGGGGCACGGTCGGCGTCGTAGGGGCCGTCGCGATCGATGCCTGCCTGGTCGTGCCCGGTCTCGTCGCGGTCGTCCCGGGGCTCCTGTGGATCCCGCCAGCCACGACCGGCACGCCTACGACCGCGCCGGAACACTTCGACCACTTCCTGTTCTCACGATCAGCTTCCCTGTCGTCACAATCGGCTCCTCACGCGTGATGGTCTGGCATCCCCGGCGGGGTCGGGCGGCACCGGTGGCGGTACGCCGGCCCAGGCCCGGACCGGACCTCGGCGCCGGACCCGCAGCCGGGGTCAGGCAAAACCGCCGGTCGACCCGAAGCCGCCCACGCCACGCACCGTCGGGGGCAGCTCGGCGACCTCCTGGAATGCCGCACGCTCCACCCGCTGAATGACGAGCTGAGCAATCCTGTCACCACGGCGCAGAACCACCGTCTCGTGCAGGTCGGTGTTGACGAGTACGACCTTGATCTCACCACGGTAACCGGCGTCGACCGTACCGGGCGCGTTCACGATGGACACGCCGTGGCGTGCCGCCAGCCCACTGCGCGGATGCACGAACGCCGCATACCCTTCGGGGAGCGCGATGGCGATCCCGGTCCCCACCATGGCGCGTTCACCCGGAGCAAGCGTGACGTCCTGCGCCGCGACAAGGTCCGCACCGGCGTCGCCGGCATGGGCGTAGACCGGCAGCGGGAGATCCGGGTCGAGCCGGTGAACCAGCACCCCCACCAGGTCGAGTCCGGTGGCGGTAAGGGTCGTGGTGAGATTGTCCGTTGCGGTCATGAGTCCCTCGTGGTCCTGGCAGATGCGGGCCGCCGCCGGCGACGTGCCGAAGCACGGCGAGGCGCCGGACTAACGGCATACCGAAGACTAGCTGGCCGGAGAGTGCGCGATCATGGCTGTCCTCGGGCGGATCGGCGGATCGGCGGATCGGCAGGGAAACTCGGGCGTCAACGGACGATCGGTGACGGACGGGCGCGAGTAGTGGCCAGCACGGTGGATACTGACCGACATGTGCTACGAGGAACGGCTGGCCGTGCCACGGCTGTGGCACGTCTGGGCCGTGCTCTGCGCCGGCGTCTTCGGAAGCTACTTCACCGTGTACACGGACTCCGCCGGGATCCGGGTCTCCGTCTACGCCGGCATGTTCGCCGGGATGGAGGTGGCGCTGTGGGTCCTCGGGCGTGCACGGTTGACGGTGACCGAGGAGACGGTGACCGCGGCCGGGCGGGTGCTTCCCCGTGACGGCGTGCGCGAGGTCGCAGTGTGTTCCGACATCCGCACGGTGCTGGCTCCGGGGGTCTACGCCGTGACCAGACCCTGGATACGCACAGGCGCATGGATACGCACGGTGAGCGATGCGTGGGTGGTGTCGTGCAGACACCCCGACGAGTTCGTGGCGGCGATGGATGTCTCCGGCCGCGCACTGACCAGCACTGACAACGGGTAGTCGTCAGTAACAGCTAGCTGTCAGCAACGGGTGCTGTCAGCCGGACGGTCTTCGGGGACCTGGGCCTGCGGCGACGGGAGCAACATGATCCCATCACCGTTGGCCCGCGAGGGCATTTTCACTAACGGGGGTGCGGTAGTGGTCCGACCGGTAGCGAAGATCGGCTGGAAGATCGTCGGAGGCGCGGCGGGAGCGGTAGCCGGGTCGGTGGCGAGCAGGGCCGTGACCCTGGCCTACAAGAAGATCCGTAAGTCGGACCCGCCGCGCAGCCCGGCGCATCCCGACACGGCCTGGGCGGACGCGATCAGCTGGGCGGCGGCGTCCGGGGTGGCGGTCGGCGTCGGGAAGATCACCGCTGAGCGGGTGGCCGCTCGCAGGTGGATGAAGGCGACCGGGTCGCTGCCGCCGGGTATCCGTGAGCGCGAGTAGCCCACTGCCGGCAGGCGGATAGCTCGACTCCGGCAAGCGGCCGGCAGGCGGCCGTACCCGACGGGGCGGCCGTACCCGACGGGAAAGTCACGCCCGCAGGCGATCCTCGGGCTCGATCAGAGACCATCGGGGAAGATGAGGCAGGGCCGGTCGTTGCCTGCCGTCCACGCGGGACGTGGCGTCACCCGAAGGAGATATCCGTGGCTGTCTATGCACTCGGTGACCGGGTACCCCAGATCGACCCGTCCGCCTACGTCCACCCGGACGCGACCGTGATCGGCAAGGTGACCATCGGTCCCGAGTCGACGATCTGGCCGGGCGCGGTGCTACGGGCCGACTACGGCGAGATCCATATCGGTGCCCGCACGTCCGTGCAGGACGGCACGGTCGTGCATGCGACCGCCGAACTCCCCACGGTCATCGGTGACGACTGCGTCATCGGGCACATCGCGCACCTGGAAGGCTGCACCGTCGAGAACGGGTCACTGGTCGGTTCCGGCTCGATCGTGCTGCACAGGGCCGTGGTGGGCCGCGGGGCGCTGGTCGGGGCGCAGGCGCTGGTCGGCAACAACGTGCAGGTGCCGCCGCGGGCGCTGGCGGTCGGAGTCCCCGCGAAGATCCGCCCGGACGCGGTGACGGAGAACGCCTTCGCGGCCGGGGCGGCGATGTACACCGCCAACGGCAAGCGCTACCGCGAGGAACTCCGCCGCATCGACTGAGCATGCGCTCCGCTCGCACTCCTTGATCGACACTCCTTGTCGCCGGGCGCTTCCAGTCGCGGTCGGGCGGCGGGATCAGTCGCGGTCGGGCGGCGGGATCAGTCGCGGTCGGCCGGGGGGATCAGTCGCGGTCGGCCGGGGGGTCGGCGGCGAGCAGGTCGTGCAGCTCGTCGAACAGGGCGGGCGGGGCCGCGATAGCAAGATCATTTGATATCGGCCGGTCGTGCAGACCGCCGACCCGCAGACCGGCCTCGGTCGCGACCAGCGCCCCGGCGGCGTGGTCCCAGGGATGCAGGCCGCGCTCGTAGTAGGCGTCCACCAGGCCAGCCGCGGCGGCGCCGAGGTCCAGCGACGCCGCGCCCATCCGCCGAATGTCGCGTACCCGTGGCACGACCCGGGTCAGCACCGTCACCTGGGCGATCCGCCGTTCGACCGTATACCCGAACCCGGTCGCGACCAGCGCGTGGGCCAGGTCCGTGACAGCCGAACCGGCCAGCGGCACACCGTTGCGGGCCGAACCGTCCCCGAGCGCTGCGGTGTAGGTAACGCCCAGGGCAGGCGCGTGCACGACCCCGGCGACCACCTGCCCGTCGACCTCGACCGCGATCGACACCGCCCAGTTCGGCAGGTTGTAGAGGAAGTTCACCGTGCCGTCCAGCGGATCGACGATCCAGCGCACCCCGCTCGTGCCCGGGTCGTCGGCCCCCTCCTCGCCCAGCAGACCGTCGCCCGGACGCACCTCGCGCAGCCTGCCCGCGACCAACTCCTCGGACGCCCGGTCGAGCGCGGTGACGACATCCGTGGGGGACGACTTGGTCGACTCGGTCACGACATCACCGGTTCGGCCCCGCAGCAGCAGGTCTCCGGCCTCCCGGGCGACGTCGAGCGCGAGCGCGAGCAGATCCCGAGGCTGCGGTCGGTCGGCCGCCTGAGTGGGGGCCGCGACAGTGGGGGCGGTGGAGGCAGTGTCCTGTCCGGTGTCATGCACGGGATACATCCTGCCAACACCGTCTGCCCGCCACCTGCCCGCCACCGCCGGCTGCCCGCCGACACGATCCCACCGCCGGAGAGCACCAGGGCGGGCCTCAGCAGGACGCGGGCCTCAGCAGGACGCGGGGACCCCGCCAGGACGGGGACCAGCAGGGACGCGGACCCGAGAAGGATCATGCAAAAGGCCCTGCGAAGCCCACGCCGGAGCCCACATCACCCGACCCGTAGGATCGTTACTTGTGGTGACAGAAGAAGGCAGGAACCAGCACGGCTCAGACAGCCGGGAGCAGTCCGCTCCCGAGCGGTCCATTTCCGAGCGTTCTGTTCCAGAACGGCCCACTCTCGACGGCGTCGAGGCACGATGGTCGACCGTGTGGCAGGAGCAGGCGACCTACCGGTTCGACCGGACCGCCGATCGGGCACGGGTATACGCGATCGACACCCCGCCCCCGACCGTTTCCGGGTCGCTGCACGTAGGCCATGTCTTCTCCTACACGCACACCGACATCATCGCGCGCTACCAGCGGATGCGCGGCCGTGAGGTCTTCTACCCGATGGGGTTCGACGACAACGGCCTGCCGACCGAGCGCCGGGTGCAGAACTACTTCGGCGTCCGCTGCGACCCGTCGCTGCCCTACGACCCGGATTTCACCCCGCCGGACAAGCCCGGCAAGGAGCAGATCCCGGTCGGCCGCCGCAACTTCGTGGAGCTGTGCGAGCGGCTGACGATCGAGGACGAGAAGGTCTACGAGCAGCTGTGGCGCCGTCTCGGCCTGTCCGTGGACTGGTCGATGACCTACGCGACCATCGATGCCCGGTCCCGGGCGGTGGCGCAACGGGCCTTCCTGCGCAACCTCGAGCGGGGTGAGGCATATCTGGCGGAGGCGCCCACCCTGTGGGACGTGACCTTCCGTACCGCGGTGGCGCAGGCCGAGCTGGAGGACCGGGACCGTCCGGGCGCCTACCACTCGCTCGCGTTCGGCCGCGCTGACGGCTCCGGGCAGGTCGTCGTCGAGACCACCCGGCCGGAGCTGCTGGCCGCGTGCGTGGCCCTGGTCGCACATCCCGACGACGAGCGCTACCAGCCGCTGTTCGGCTCCGCGGTGCGCACTCCCCTGTTCGACGTCGAGGTGCCGGTGCTGGCGCACCGCCTCGCCGACCCCGAGAAGGGGTCGGGCATCGCGATGATCTGTACCTTCGGCGACCTGACCGACGTCACCTGGTGGCGTGAGCTGCGGCTGCCCACCCGTGCGGTGATCGGCCGGGACGGCCGGCTACTGGCCGACCCACCCGAGGCGATCACCTCGGAGTCGGGCCGGGCCCACTACGCCGACCTGGCCGGGCGCACCGTGCACGCCGCCCGCGAGCGGATCGTGGCGCTGCTGCGCGAGGGCGGGGCGCTGCTGCGCGACCCGCGGCCGATCAGCCATCCGGTGAAGTTCTACGAGAAGGGCGACCGGCCGCTGGAGATCGTCACGACCCGCCAGTGGTACATCCGCAACGGCGGACGGGACGAGACCCTGCGGGCACAGCTACGTGCCCGTGGCAGCGAACTGCACTGGCATCCCCCGCACATGCGGATCCGGTACGAGAACTGGGTGGACGGGCTCACCGGGGACTGGCTGATCAGCCGGCAGCGTTTCTTCGGAGTGCCGTTCCCGGTCTGGTATCCGCTGGACGACGCCCGCATTCCACAGTACGACCGGCCGATCGTTGCCGACCATGCGGCGCTGCCGGTCGACCCGTCCAGTGACACCGCACCCGGGTTCGGCGAGGACCAGCGCGGAATTCCCGGTGGTTTCGCCGCCGACCCGGACGTGATGGACACGTGGGCGACGTCGTCGCTCACCCCGCAGATTGCCGCCGGCTGGGGCAGCGACGACGATTTGTTCGCCCGGGTTTTCCCGATGGATCTGCGTCCCCAGGCACATGAGATCATCCGGACCTGGCTGTTTTCGACCGTGCTGCGCAGCCACGCCGAATTCGGCACGCTGCCGTGGACGAACACGGCCATCTCCGGGTGGATCCTCGACCCGGACCGCAAGAAGATGTCGAAGTCCAAGGGCAACGTCGTCACCCCGCTGGACCTGCTCGAACAGCACGGTTCGGACGCGGTGCGCTATTGGGCCGCCTCCGGCCGGCCGGGCACCGACACCGCCTTCGACGTCGGCCAGATGAAAATCGGGCGCCGGCTGGCCATCAAACTGCTCAACGCGAGCCGGTTCGTCCTCGGTCTCGGCGCGGTCGAGGAATCCGGCGCGGTCGGTGAACCGCTCGACCGGGCGTTGTTGGCGGCACTCGCTGACGTGGTGGACGCGGCGTCCACGGCCTTGGACGGCTACGACTACACCCGCGCGCTCGAACTCACCGAGTCGTTCTTCTGGCGGTTCTGCGACGACTACGTCGAGCTTGTCAAAGGACGCGCGTACGGCTCGTTCGGCGAGCAGGGTGCGGCGTCCGCGCGGGCCACCCTCGCCATCGCCCTGTCCACGGTGCTCTCGCTGTTCGCGCCGTTCCTCCCCTTCGTCACCGAAGAGGTCTGGTCGTGGTGGAAGCCCGGTTCGGTGCACCGCTCCCGCTGGCCGGAGGCGGGTGAGCTGCGCAAGGTCGCCGACAACGGCAACCCGCGCCTGCTCGAGGCGGTCAGCACGGCGCTCACGGCGATCCGGCGTTCCAAGTCGGAGGCCAGGGTGTCGATGAAGGCGGAGGTGGCCTCCGCCCGGGTCAGCGGGGACCCCGACCTGGTGGGTCTGGTCGAGGCTGCCGCGGCCGATCTGCGCAGCGCCGGCAGCATCGCGGCGCTGACCTTCACCCAGGACACCGGTGAGCTGGCCGTCGACGTCGTCCTGGCCGGGTGACCACTGCGGTGGTCCTGGCCAGCCGATCATCCCGGTGGCCCCGGCCGGGACGACCCGCTCCGGCCAGTCCGGCCAGGATGAGCGGCTCCGACCGAAGGGATATCCCTGCTCCGCTACCCGGCGTAGTTGACTACCCCGTGTAGCGGACGCCGGTGACGGTGAAGCGCTCGACCCCGTGTAGGTGGCCGCCGGTGGACGCGACCACGACGAGGCCCTGACCAGGCCGTGCGCTGATCTTCACGTTCGCCGTCCAGGTCGAGTTCTGCCCGCCCGCGGGCAGGCAGCAGTACTCCCCGACGACCTGGCCGCCGGATCCCGCTGCCGGCCGCACCTGCACGTGGATGCTTTCGTCGATACCGGTGATCCGGCCGCCGGCCGTCAGCGACGCCGTCACGCTCGCTCCGTAGGCCGGCTGGGTGAGTGAGAAGGTGGTGTCGTCGGTACCGACGACCTCCCACGGTGCGTCACCGCCGGAACCGAACCGGGCGAGATGGACGACGGCCGCGACACCGGTACGCCCGCCCTCGGTGGCGTAACCGACCTGTATCCGGGCGTCGTCACCGGTCACCGTGCTGGCAAGCGTCCGGTCGATGTCGGCGAAGCCGAGAAAGTCGCGCGCGAAGGACAGCGCGGTAGCTGCCGGGTCGAGATGCCACGGCTGGTGCCCTTCCGGACTGCTGCCCGTCTGCCACGCCCGTGCGTCCGCGACGCTGGCAAAGGGCCACAACGGCTGGTACGGGAAGGGCGCCGCGCCCGCGGTAGCGCCAGGCGCCACCGATCGCTGAGGCTGGCCGGTCCCGGTCTGGCCGGTCCCGGTCTGGCCGGTGGCCTCTCCGACGGATGCGCCGGCGTATGGCGGCACCTGCGCGGACCCCGTGTCCGTGTCCGTGCATCCGGTCAGTACCAGCAGAGCCGCCATGAGCAGCGTCCCCGACAGGACTGCCGGGAACGCGGGCCCACGCCTGCGGCGCCCTGTGGACGCGCGCCTGCGCGGCCCGATTGCGCCGATCACGGCGATCGTACGGACGACCTGTGACGCCGAGACGTTCATGGCCCCTCCCCGAGGTTGCCTGTCTCAGCGGAGGTTAACGCCGGCTATGTCATGTGCATGTCGACGCCGCGTACGCGCCGATGTCATATACGCGTCGATCGGCTCGCCCCATGGCACCTCGGCCGTCCCGCCGCGGCCTGGCGCACCGGGCGGATCACGGTGTAGGCGTCGACGTCACCCGATCGGCAACGGCATGTGCGTACACGATCACGTTCTTCAGATAGTGGTGGGTTTTCTTGTCGAAGGCACCCCCACAGGTGATGAGCCGTAGTTCCGGCCGATCGGCCCTGCCGTAGACCTGGTCCGCCGGAAACGCATCCTTCAAGACCTCCTGAATACGGTCGACCGTGAATCGCACAACCGTCCCGTCCGCCAGGTTCACCTCGATGGCGTCCGATTTCTTGAGTTTCTCGATCCGGTAGAAGACCGCCGGTCCGGTCGTCGAGTCGTAATGACCGACAAGTACGGACGCGCCGACGTCACCGGGCCGCGGCCCATATTTATACCAACCGACGTCAGTCCAGGAGGTCGGCACTTCGAGGGTTCCGTCCGCATTGAGCCCGACCGGCCCGACCGGCGCGGACGTGCCCAATGCCGGAATACGTAGAAAAGTCGGCTGGCTGTTCTGGTGCCGGGCTGTAGCGGCCGAACCCCGCGGAGCCGCAACCGATGGCGCCGACCCTGCGTCAGTTCCCGTCGTGGCTGTTACCTCGGGCACGCCGACCAGTTTCCCATATTCGGACGAAACAAGCTTCTGACCACTCAGGCCGATCAGGAGAATCCCGGCCAGAACCAACCATCGTGATGGCCGGAAGACCCCCGGTTTCCTCGTAGCCATATCGCGTTCCACGCCTTCCCCTGAACATCAAATGGCTATGGTGTAGCCCGCGGTAACAATACCGCCGCAGTACGAGAGAAGAGGAAAGGTCATGACGCACAAAATCGGCCGGGGCGTGGTGATGCTGGCCATGTCAGCCGTCACCGGGCTCTTCGTGGGACTTAACCCCACAGCCGCGTTTGCGGACGGCCCGTCGGATTCCGGCTCTTCGTCGACGTCCGGGACAGCCCAGCAGGAGGGCGGGCAGTCCGGGAACGGCGGCGAGGCGAGCACGCCCACCAACCAGACGACTGGATGGCCCCAGCTGCCAATCCAGTTGCCGACCCAGTGGCCGATCCCGCAGCTTCCCGGGCAGAATGCGGGCCAGCCCTCGCAGTCCTCGGGCAGCTGGTCCAGTGCGAGCCCGACAGAGTCACCGAGCTGGTCATCCAGCCAGGCGCCGAGCCAGGAGTCGGGCCA
>NZ_CAAAFR010000056.1:67837-74985 GCF_900634745.1 Protofrankia symbiont of Coriaria ruscifolia | reverse complement strand
AGTGGTCGAGCCAGTCACCCGCACCGCAGGCAACCGGGGGGACGAGCCAGTCACCCGCCTACAAGCCGTCGTCCGAACCGGTTCCACAGGGTGGCGTGCACGCGGGTGGCGGTGGTACAGCACCGTCGTTCCCGATCGCTCCTGTCGCCGGCGCCGGACTCGGTGTCGCGGTGCTCGGAGCCGGCTTTGCCGCTCGCCGCAGGAGCCGCGAGACGCAGTGACCAAAGGGTCTGAGTGTATTGGATCGCCCTGGCGCATCCAGCGCACCCAGACCAGCCGATCCGGGTGGATGCCGCCGCCGAACTGCCGCATCCACCCGGATCTCCCATCCCACGGGCGCCCCGACCCCGCGCCGGCCTCTCGCCGAGGTCTCGCACCGCCCTGCCGCCGGGAGAGATCAATGATCGATTCGCCCTCGACGAAGCAAACGACCATCGAGGGCGCCTGCCGCGCCGGCGGGATCATAAGGTAACGTGGTCGACGTACGGGACGTGGCGCAGCTTGGTAGCGCACCAGACTGGGGGTCTGGGGGTCGCAGGTTCAAATCCTGTCGTCCCGACCACTATCGGGAAGGCTGCCGATCGGGCGAAGGCCCTGGTCAGCAGCCCTTTTCGCTACTTTCCTCTGGTTGGCCTGACGATCGAACCGCCCGCAGCCGGGGGCCGATTGGCGCTGAGATGTCTGCTCAGCAGGGCTCCCACGCCGGTTATCGATCTCATGTCTGGATGCAGGTACCGCTGAGTCGTGGTCAACGACCCGTGATCGGCGATCTTCTGTAGCACGTGGACGAGTACGGCCAGACGTGACACCGGAGTCCACCGCGCCCGTCAGGCCGTCGCCTTCGCCACCGGCCGGTAACCAGAAGCGGCAGTCAGCGCGGTCGAGCAGGCAGTGACCATTGCCGAGGAGACCAGCTCCGTCCGACTCCGGCAGGAACTCCAGCACCATCCGGACATCGACCTGCGCTGGAAAACGCCGTATTTCAGCGTGACGACGTACAGCGCCGGGCAGCGCATCACTGAGCTGGGCTTTTTACTCGCGGAGCGGATAGAGGAGGTGGTAGGGAGATATACGGTCAATGCCAGGTAGATCAGCGACATCGTCAGAGGGTGCTCCGGCGCCGGGAAGACCCTGTCCTCGACCTTCAGTCTCCGCCCGGGAGCGTTCAGCAGCTGGTCGGGAGTGGCTGCTCGGCCCAGATGGTCTTGCCGTGCGGGGTGTGGCGGGTGCCCCACCGTTGGGTGAACTGGGCGACGAGGAGCAGGCCACGGCCGCCCTCGTCGAAGACACGGGCGCGGCGCAGGTGAGGTGCGGTGATGCTGGCGTCGGAGACCTCGCAGATAAGACTGCTCTCGTGGATCAGCCGAAGCTGGATGGGCGCAACGGCGTGGCGGATGGCGTTGGTGACCAGTTCGCTGACCACGAGCTCGGTGACGAAGGACGCCTCCTCCAACCCCCAGGCGGCGAGCTGGTCGGTGGCCATCTGCCGGGCCTGGGCCACCACCGCCGGGTCCGCGGGCAGGTCCCAGATGGCAACCTGGGAGGCGTCCATGCCCTGGGTGCGGGCGAGGAGCACAGCGACGTCGTCGGTGGGGACACCGCCGGGCAGCAGCGCCTCCAGCACGTTGTCGCAGATCTGCTCCAGGGACGACGTGCTACTGCTGCCGGTCAGGACACGGCTCAGCCGGGCGAATCCGACGTCGGTATCCGCATCCGCACCGGCGTCGGATCCGACGTCAGCGCCGGCGCCGAGGTCGCCGGACTCGATCGGACTGTTGGTGAACAGGGCGATCAGGCTGCCGTCGGGCAGCTCCAGCTCGACGGACTCGAAGGGCAGGCCACCGAGGCCCAGCGGGGGGCCGGCGGATGGCGGGAGGCGACCGCCACCGCCACGTGCGGGGATGTGCGCTGCGGCAACATGCTTCGCTGCAAGGCCAGCGGTGTTGTGCTCGTGGGTGTAGCGGCGGGCGTTGTCGATGCACAGCGCCGCCCTGGTCGTGATCTCCTCGGCGAGAAGCAGGTCGTCGGTGTCGAACGGGTCAGGGGTGCGATGCCGCAGGAACACCGCGAGTCCTCGCAGCAGCGGTCTGTCTTTCCCGGCTCGACCGTGGACTCCGGGCAGCCGTCCAGGACGGACTGCTGTGCGGCCCGGCAGAGGAACACGCCGCCGGCGGCCCGGCGCAGGTCCGCCTCGTTGTCACCGACGGCGGAGTCGAGCAGGTCGACGCTGACGAAGTCGGCGAACTGCTCGGTGTCCACGTCCGCGAGCTCCTGGGCGGTCCGCGCCGTGTCCAGGGTGGTTCCGATGCGGACGCTGGCCGCGTTCACGATGGCCAGCCGCTGCCTGGCCCGGTACTGCGTGGTGGTGTCGAGAGCTGCTGTCGACACCCTCCGCACCATGCCTCCGGGGTCCTTCAACGGATAGAGGAAGATCGACCAGGCGTGCGCGCGGCTCTCGCCAGGCAGCGGGGTGACCGTCTCCAGAGTCAACCGTTCCCCCGTGCGGATCACCTGTGCCATCAGTTGTTCGACCTGGTCGGCGGTAAGGCTGGGGTAGATCTCCCCCGGACGGAGTCCGAGTACTGCTTCTTCTCGCGCGGCTATGACGCGCTGCGCTTCCTCGTTGCCTCCCACCATGCGCTTCTCACGATCGTAGATCCCGAGGACGATCGGCATCCGGTCGAGTGCCCAGTTCTTGAGCGCCGCCGCCGTGTCATGGCGCGGAGCTGGTTTGCCCGGTTCGAGGGCCACCACGACCCAGCCGGTGTTTCTCCCCGTACCGTGCGTCGGGGCCACGTGGACGTCGACCTCGACGGCGCGGCCAGCCCGGCGCCGCAGCATCACCCGGCCGCTGCACTCCTCCCGACGTTCGATGCCGGGCAATACCGATGCCGGAAGGTCCACGGCAAGAAGGTCCGCCGCGGCGCGTCCCACCACCTCGTCCGGACGATAGCCCAGCAGCCGACCGGCTCCTGCCGTCCATGCGGTGAGAACACCTCAAGCGTCCAGCGCGGCCATCGCTATGCCGGCCACTGCTGCGGGAGCATCAGCCCCGTCTCGTGAAGACTCTCTTTCGCTCATCCACACCCGTCTCGGCATTGCCGAAGGCCGCGACCTGCCAAGCTGGCAGGCTGGCAAGCCGCTGACCTGCCATCCCGGCGAATCAGGCCCCACCCCCATTACCACCGAGCATGGCACCCTGCGGCGGACCGCTCAACCAGACGGATACCAGCAATCAAGAAAATCGATCTGTCGCCGATCTCATGGCTGGTAGGCCTTTGTCTCGCTCGACCGGCGCACCGGCCAGGAGGCTCAGATGCGCACCGGTCAGGCGGCTCACCGGCGTTTCTCGCCCCGTTCACGGACCCGGATCGAAATCTCGATCGGCGTTCCGGCAAAACCAAAATCCTCGCGCAGCCTGCGCTCCAGGAAGCGACGGTAGGCCGGCTCGAGGAAACCCGTCGAGAAGATGACGAAACGGGGTGGCCGCACCCCGGCCTGCGTTGCGAACAGCACGCGGGGCAGCCGGCCGCCCCGTGACGGCGGCGGGGTGGCCGCCACGACCTCGCCCAGCCAGGTGTTGAGCCGGCCGGTGGAGATGCGCGTCCCCCACGACTCCAGCGAGGTCCGCAGCGCCAGCGCCAGCCGGTCGACCGCGCGGCCGGTCGTCGCCGACACGTTCACCCGCGGCGCCCAGGCCACCCGGCCCAGATCCCGGATGATCTCCCGTTCCAGGGTGAGCCTGCGGTCCTCGTCGAGCAGGTCCCACTTGTTGAACGCCAGCACCAGGGCCCGTCCGGCCTCGACCGCCATGGTGATCACCCGCTGGTCCTGTTCGGTGAGCGGCTCACTGGCGTCCAACAGGACGATCGCGACCTCCGCGGCTTCAAGCGCGGCCGCGGTACGCAACGACGAGTAGTACTCCGCGCCGCTGGCCTCCCGGACCCGCCGCCGAAGGCCCGCAGTGTCGACGAACTTCCAGGTCTCCCCCCCGACCGTCACCAGTTCGTCAACCGGGTCACGGGTGGTACCGGCGACGTCGTGCACCAGCGACCGCTGCGTGCCGGCCAACCGGTTGAGCAGGCTGGACTTGCCGACGTTCGGCCGGCCCAGCAGCGCAACCCGCCGCGGCCCGTCCACCTCCTCGAAGCGTTCCCGGGGCGCCGGCGGGAGGGCTTCGAGCACGGCGTCGAGCAGGTCCCCGCTGCCCCGGCCGTGCAGGGACGAGACGGGATGCGGCTCACCGAGCCCGAGGCTCCACAACGCGGCGGCGTCCGCTTCGCCGCGGGAGTCGTCGACCTTGTTCGCCGCGAGGACCACCGGCAGTCCCGACCGGTGCAGCACGCGCGCGACGGCCTCGTCCGCGTCGGTGGCCCCGACGGTGGCGTCGACCACGAACAGCACCGCGTCGGCGGTGTCCAAAGCGGCGCGCGCCTGCTCGGCGACCCGGGCCGCCAGCCCGTGCGCGTCCGGCTCCCAGCCGCCGGTGTCGACCACCACAAAACGCCGGCCGTTCCAGGTCGCGTCATAGGCGACGCGGTCCCGGGTCACTCCGGGGACGTCCTCGACGACCGCGGCCCGCCGGCCGAGTATCCGGTTCACCAGCGTCGACTTGCCGACATTGGGACGTCCGACGACCGCCAGTACCGGCTGGCGGTCGTCGGAGTCGGACCGGTGTCCGGCCTCGTCCTGCGGCGCCTGCGAAGCCACACTCACAACGTCCTCGTCTCTGCGATCTCTATGATCTCTGCGGTCTGTCAGATCTGGTCGGCTCGGGATCGCTTTGGTCCCGCCGACGGCTCGTCCCGATGGCCGGAGGCAGCGCGACCATGCTCCTGACGCGCCCGGGCCGCCTACGACCCGGGCGGCAGGCGGGCCTGGGCCAGATGGTCCGCGATCTTGATCCGGATGTCCTCGGCCACCGCCGCCAACGCCCGCCGTGACCGCGGGTTGGCAGGGATCTCCACCTCGAACGGATGTCCGAAGACCATCCGCGCGTGGACGGAGCGCCGCGGCCAACGCGCCCCCCTCGGCAGGACCCGACCCGTGTCGATACACGCGACCGGCACCACCGGGCATCGACCGTGAACGGCCAGGTAGGCGATACCGTGCTGCACGTTCTCCACCTCGCCGCTGCCCCGGGTCCCCTCCGGGAACACCCCGATCGCACCGCCACGCGACAGCTCGTCGAGTGCGGTGTGTAATGCGGACCGGTCGGGTCGGCCGCGGTCGATCGGGATCTGGCCGGACATGCGGAGCAGCCGACCGAGGACACCCTTGTACATCTCGGACTTCACCAGGCATCGGACCGTACGCGGCGCCTCGATCACGACCAGGGGCCCGTCCAGCAGGCTGCTGTGATTACCCGCAAAGATCAAGGGGCCGGTAGCCGGGATCCGGTCCAGCCCTTCGAGCCTCAGATGCATGACAACCCTGTTCAGAACCAGACGAAACGGTGGTTTGAGCACCTTGTGAAGGACATCGTTGTACGGCCGGGACGCCGCTCCGCGGTACGGCGCCACAGCGGGCGGCCGCCTGCGGTCAGGGCTGGTGCTGTCCGGGCCTTCGATCGTCATGACGCGCGGGCCGATACCCGTTCACAGTGTCGGAGAACCTCATCCACGACGTCCTGGACGGACAGGGCGGTCGAATCGAGCACGATCGCGTCGTCGGGGATGGCCAACGGGTCCGCGGCGCGGGTGCTGTCCAGGACGTCCCGGCGGTCGAGTTCGGCGAGGGTACGGGCCACGTCGTCGATACCCTTCTCCCCCAGCTGGTGCGACCGCCGCAACGCCCGGACCTCGGTCGACGCGGTCAGGAACACCTTGACCGGGGCGTGCGGGGCGACGACAGAACCGATGTCGCGGCCCTCCACCACTATGCCCACCGGCGACGCCTCAGCGATGATCTGCTGCTGGCGGGCGACCAGACGCCGGCGAACGGCGGGCACCGCGGCCACCGCGCTCACCGCGTTGGTCACCGCCCTGGTCCTGATCTTGTCGTCCACCGCCTCGCCGTTCACCGCGATCGCCGGATTGTCCGGGCTGGTACCGACCGTGAGCACCGCCCGCTCCGCGAGCTCGGCGACCGCATTGTGATCTTCGATGTCGATCCGGCTCTCCAGGGCAACCTGGGTCACCGCCCGGTACATCGCACCCGTGTCGAGATACCGCAGGCCGAGCCTCCGAGCGATCTCCCGGGCGACAGTGCTCTTGCCCGACCCTCCCGGCCCGTCCACGGCGATGACGAATCCGTCGCGGACCACCCGTTGCGGCGGCGGCGCAGCCGGGTCGGGCCCGTCGGGCCGCCAGGGCTCACCGGGCCCGGTGCGACGGCCTTCACCGTCTGTGGGCACCTCCTGCTCACCGGTAGCCGACGCAACCACCGGCTCTCGGGAACCGCGGTCGTGTTCCACCGTTTCCTCCGTCCAGACGCGACAACAGCACCAGAATCACAAACCCGTCTACACCAGAAACCCGTCGGCAACCGACGCGGTGAAACCGACCCGACCCGGATGATCACCCGAGCCGGCGCCGATGCGGTCAACCCGGCTCAGGCTACCCGGGGCCGCCCATCCGGGAAGGGCGGCGTTCCATCCGGGAAGGGCGGCGCTCATGAACGGCGATAGGCGGTCCACCCGGCCGCGGCCAACCGATCCAGCAGAGCGTCGACGATGTCCGGCGAAACAGCGAGCTCAACGATGCCGGCCGGAGCGTCGAGATTGTGCTCGAACGCGGCAATGTCCTCGACATTGATCTGCCAGTCGCCGATCGCGGTGAACAGGGCGCCCAGCTGGCCGGGCCGATCGGCGAGCACCACCCCCACCCACGCCCACGCCCACGGCCGCGACACCGCACCGGCCTTGCGGGGCAGCAGCGCCCGACCGGCGTTGCCGCTGGTCATGAGCGTGCGGACCGCCAGGACGACCTCCTGTTCACTGCCCCGGTCGAGGACGTCGGCAAGCCGTGCGAGCTGCGCGGTCAGGCGGCGAGCCTGGGCTGCGACCGGACCGCGGTTACCCTCCAGGATCGACGACCACAGGCCAGGGTCGCTGTCCGCCAGACGCGTCACGTCCCGGAACCCCTGACCGGCCAGGGCCAGCTCGCCGGCGGCGAGATCGGGCGTGGCCGCGGCGAGCAGACTCGCAA